>CAYUJA010000026.1:0-13045 GCA_964444875.1 uncultured Acidimicrobiaceae bacterium
GAGCCGCTATCTCGACACGGGAGGCCACACGGGCCTCAAGAAGGCGCTGTTCGACATGTCCCCCGCGGACGTCATCGCAGAGGTGAAGGCCTCGAACATGCGTGGCCGCGGTGGGGCGGGGTTCCCGACAGGGGTCAAGTGGGGTTTCCTTGCGCCGGCCGCGCCGCGGTACCTCGTCGTCAACTGTGATGAGTCTGAACCCGGCACCTTCAACGACCGCCAACTCACCGAACGTGACCCGCACCAACTCCTCGAAGGCATCACCATCTCGAGTTACGCGCTCGGTGTGTCTCACGCCTTCGTCTACATCCGCGGTGAGTACCCCAAAGCTGCCAGACGCCTTCAGCGTGCCATCGACGAGGCGTACGAAGCCGGGTATCTCGGTGAAGGCATCCTCGGAAGCGACTTCTCCCTTGACGTGACCATCCACCTCGGTGGTGGGGCGTACATCTGTGGGGAAGAAACCGCTCTGCTCAACAGCCTCGAAGGTCGCAGGGGTGAGCCGAGGCTCAAACCGCCGTTCCCCGCCGTCGAAGGTCTCTACGCCAAGCCGACGATCGTCAACAACGTCGAATCGATAGCGAACGTCCCGTGGATCGTAGAGAACTCGGGCGCGGCATACGCGGCCATCGGGCCGGAACGTTCAGCAGGCATGAAGATGATGAGCATCTCAGGGCATGTGAACAACCCTGGCAACTACGAGATCGAACTCGGCATGCCGTGGCGCGACCTCATCTATGACATCGGCGGAGGGATCAAGGATGGCCGCGAACTGAAGGCATGGATCCCCGGCGGCGCCTCATCGCCGTGGTTCGTCCCGTCCGAACACCTCGACACACCCGTCACGCTCGATGACGTCGCCCAGAACGGCTCGATGCTCGGTGCAGGCGCCGTCATCGTGATGGATGACACCACGAACGTCGTCGCCGCCGCACACAGGCTCGTGCGTTTCTTCGCCCACGAGTCGTGTGGACAGTGCACACCGTGTCGGGAAGGGACGAGTTGGATGGCCGACGTCCTGGCACGGATCCTTGACGGAGGCGGCCGCCCCGACGACATCGACCTCCTGCTCTCGATCTCGGAAGGCATCTCTCCAGGGCTCAAGTGGCCGCCGGTGATGACAACGATCTGCCCGCTGGGGCCCTCGGCGGTGTCCCCCGTCACGTCGATCACCCGATGGTTCCGGCCCGAACTCGAAGCCTTGATCGCCACGAGTGAGGTGTCGCATGTCTGATACGACACAGGTGACGATCACCATCAACGGTGTCGAGCACAGCGTCGACGCAGGGCAGTTGCTGATCACGGCTGCTGAGAAGATCGGCGAGTACATCCCCCGCTTCTGCCACCACGACAAACTCGACCCTGTCGGAAAATGCAGGATGTGCCTCGTCGAGGTCGAAGGTCCCCGCGGGACGATGCTCGTGACCTCGTGCACGATGACCGTCAGCGACGGGATGGTCGTCGACACCGAGTCCGACGTCGTCACGCGCGCCAGGGAAGGCATCCTCGAGTTCCTCCTGATAAACCATCCCCTCGACTGCCCTATCTGTGACAAAGGTGGCGAGTGCCCGCTCCAGGACCAGGCGTTCGCTTTCGGGGCAGGCGAGAGCCGTTTCATCGAAGAGAAACGGACCTATCTCAAGCCGATCCCCGTCTCGGACGTCGTGCTTCTCGACAGGGAACGCTGCGTGCTGTGTGACCGCTGTGTGCGGGTAGCCGACGACATCGCCGGTGATGCGCTCATCACGTTCGCCGAGCGCGGCAGCGCCGTGCAGATCCAGACGTTCCCCGACGAACCATTCTCCTCCTACTTCTCTGGAAACACGGTGCAACTGTGTCCGGTCGGTGCTCTCACGTCGGTCGACTACCGCTTCAAGGCTCGCCCGTGGGACCTCGAACATCAGACATCGGTATCACTGGTCGACACCATGCACTCGACCGTCGACGTCCAGACATCGCGTGGCAAGATCGTGCGGGTGTATGGCGTGGAGAACGATTCCGTGAACGAAGGCTGGCTGTCGGACAAGGACCGCTTCTCGTTCGCTGCCGTCCATGCCGAGACCCGTATCACGACACCGCTTGTCAAAAAGGGCGACCACTTCGAGGAAGCGACGTGGCGCGAAGCGCTCGACCTGGTCGCCTCGAGGCTCGGGAGCTACAAGGGATCCGAAGTCGGGGCGATCGGCGGTGCCCACAACACGAACGAAGAGGCGTTCGTCCTCGGCAAGTTCATGCGGACCGTCATCGGTTCAGCCCACATCGACGCGCAACTCGGTGACGGTCTCGACCCCCACTTCGCTGCTGCCGTCACATCGCGGGCGAAGATCAACGATCTCGACGCCGCATCAGTCATACTGGTATGGGGCCCGGACCTCAAAGAGAGCATGCCCGTCCTGTACCTGCGGGTGCGCAAGGCGGTGAGGAACGGTGCCAGGCTCGTCGTCGTGAATCCGGTGCCAACCGGCCTCGACTCGATCGCCACCCACGTCCTCACCTACCGCGCGGGAACCGGTGCGGAAGTCCTGCGCAAGCTCAAAGCAGGAGATGGCGACTTCGGCGACGTGCGCGACACGCTCGGTGAAGGACCCGTCGTTTCGCTCATCGGCCGCACCTCGATGACAGAGGACCAGAAGCTTTCCGAGGCCGTCGCCGCATTCGCCATGTCGCTCCCCGATGCCACGATCATGCCGCTGCTGACGAGGGCGAACATCTTCGGTGCGCTCGACATGGGTCTTGCCCCCACGCTGTTACCAGGAAGGGTGAGCATCCTGTCAGAACCGGGTGTCGCCGCGATCGAGGACGCCTGGGGCCCGCTGCCGGACGTCGCCGGGTACTCGACAATGGAGATGCTCGACGCGGCGGTTGCGGGTGACCTCAGGGCCATCATCGTCGCCGGGTCCGATCCGGTGCGTGACAGTGCGAACCCCGCGCTCGCGGCACGAGCCCTCAAGACGGCCGAGTTCGTCGTGGCACTCGACGCCTTCATCACAGACTCGTCCATCCTTGCCGACGTGATCCTCCCTGCGGCTGTGTGGGGTGAGGTCGACGGTACGGTCACCAACTGCGAAGGACGGGTGCAGCGCATTCGCCCATCGCTCCCACCTGCAGGCCGTTCACGCTCGCTCACCGGAATCCTCGATGACCTGTCCCAGCGTCTGGGTATGCCGCTTGGCGCATCCTCGATGCCGATGATCTCGAAAGAGATCTCTGCCGTTGCCCCGGCATATGAAGGGATCACCATCGACTACCTCACGTTCGAGGGAGATCCCGACGGCGTCGTGGTCCCGCACGGTGGTGCGGAGCAGCACCTCGGGTACATACCGGTCGACGTGACGGTCCCCGTCGTCACCGGCGAGTTCACCATGCACCTCGAACGTGCGTTGTACGACGACGGTGTCTGGGTGCGCAACTCATCTGCCATCAAGGACCTGGCGAAGCCGGCGTACGCCAGGGTTCACCCTGGTGATGCTTCCCGACGGGGGATCAGCGACGGAGACGTGATCGTGATCGGAGGCATGGTCGAGGTTCCCGCGAAACTCGACGACCAGGTCTCGAGAGGTACGATCGTCGTCCCCTTCAACCATCGAGAGACGATGGGCATTGCGGCGCTTGGTGTGGTCACCGTTGATATCGTGCGAGGCGGATCATGAGTTGGTTCATCGAAGCAGCCATCCGCACACTCGTCGTGTTCGTGTTCCTGCTCGTCACCGTCATCCTGCTCGTGTGGGTCGAGCGCAAGTTCGTGTCCGACCTACAGAACCGGGTCGGCCCAGATAGAGCGGGCCCGTTCGGGATCCTGCAGACCCTCGCCGATGGGATGAAGGCGATATTGAAAGAGGGGATCAGTCCCGCCAACGCCTCCATGGGCATGTACATCGCTGCGCCGGTCATCTCGCTCGTCACCGCACTCCTGATCTTCATGGTCATCCCGATCGGGGCGCCGATCACGATCGCCGGCACCGAGTACAACCTGGCGGCCGTCGACCTCAACATCGGTCTGCTGTACGTGCTTGCCCTGTCCTCGATGGCTGTGTATGCGATCATGATGGCCGGATGGGCGTCCGGGTCGAAGTATCCGCTGCTCGGCTCCGTGCGGGCCTCGGCCCAGATGATCTCGTATGAGGCGGCGATGGGTCTGTCGCTCATCCCCGTCGTCATGTTCGCCGGTTCCACCTCCGTGACCACCATCGTCGAGCAGCAGACAGGGACGTTCTTCGGCGTCATCCCCGCGTGGAACGTCGTACTCGTGCCCTCGTTCGTGATCTTCCTGATCGCGGGTTTCGCTGAAGCCAACAGACCCCCGTTCGATCTGGTAGAAGCAGAACAGGAACTCGTCGGTGGCTTTCATACGGAGTACTCGGGTTTCCGTTTCGCACTCTTCTTCCTGGCGGAGTACGTGGCCGTGTTCAACATCTCTGCGCTGACCGCAACACTGTTCTTCGGAGGCTGGGCCGGTCCCGTGTTCGGCCCAGCGTGGATCGCATGGGCCATCCCGATCTTCTGGTTCCTGCTCAAGACATGGCTGTTCGTCCTGTTCTTCGTGTGGGTCAGGGCGTCGTTGCCGAGGATGCGTTACGACCATCTCATGAGCTTCGGATGGAAGCGGCTCGTTCCGGTCGCCCTGGTGTGGATCATCCTTGTGGCCATTGCGGTCGGCGTACGAGACTTCGGGTTGCCATGGTCATGAGAGGTGCACTATGAGTTGGTTCGCCGACATGCTCGGTCCGTTCAGGGGTTTCGCCGTCACGATGCGCCAGGTCGCCAAACCGAGGCTCACCATCAAGTATCCGGACGAAAAACGCGTCAAACCGCAACGGTTCCACGGTAGACACGTCCTGAACCGCTACGAAGACGGGCAGGAGAAGTGCATCGGCTGTGAACTGTGTGCCGGCGTGTGCCCTGCCAACTGCATCTACGTCCGCGGGGCAGACAACCCGGTTGATGCACCTGTGAGCGTGGGCGAGCGGTACGGGTTCGTGTACGAGATCAACCTGTTGCGCTGCATCTACTGCGCCATGTGCGTCGAAGCATGCCCGACCCAGGCCATAACGATGACCCACCTCTTCGAGATGTCTGTCGTTGCACGAGACGACGCCATCTACACCAAGGACGAACTGCTCGTCGAGCCCGACGGCACACCGAACCACCCGGAGCCTCCATCGAA
The DNA here is from genome assembly GCA_964444875.1 of uncultured Acidimicrobiaceae bacterium. Taxonomy (GTDB): domain Bacteria; phylum Actinomycetota; class Acidimicrobiia; order Spongiisociales; family UBA5794; genus JAMBLL01. Next base: position 5,165 of record CAYUJA010000026.1, read on the forward strand.
GCTCATCGATCTTGCTGAACTGACATATGGCGATGGCTGGATGCGGGCAACATCCCCGTCGGGACGTGCCGCGTACGAGGGTGTCGTGGCCTGGACACCCTCGGCACGGACCGGTGCACAGCCGCCTGAAAGAGGCCAGAGTGAAAACCCCGAATCCGGTGACGGCACCCACGAAGGGAGCGACGCCTGATGGGCGAACTCATCGTGTTCATCATCTTCGCTGCCGTGGCTCTCGTCGGGGCTGTTGTGATGGTCATATCCCCGAACACTGTGCACTCGGCGATGGGCTTGCTTTCGACGATGTTCTCGCTAGCGATCCTGTACATACTCCTCGATGCGCACTTCATCGCCGCTGTACAGGTGATCGTGTACGCCGGCGCCGTGATGACCCTGTTCCTCTTCGTGATCATGTTGATCGGCGTGGATAACCCCGATGCGTACGGCCCTGTGCTCGCCAGCCAGAAGATCATGACGGCCGTCGTATCGCTGGGGCTCTTCGCCGTCATCGTCCTCGCAGGCAGGGCTGCATGGGTCACGGGCAGCTCGGCGTTCGGAGCCGTCGACCTCAACGGCACGATCGAGAACGTGGCAGACGAACTCTTCGGGACATGGACGATCGTTTTCCTCTCGACGGTGCTGCTCTTGACGATCGCCGCCATCGGAACGATCGCTCTTGCCTACTTCGGTCACGAGATCGAAGACGAGGAGGCGTCGCTGTGACCGTCACCGTCACCTGGTACCTCGTCCTCGCAGCATCCTTGTTCTCCATCGGCGTCGGTGGCGTCCTCATCCGCCGCAACGCGCTGGTCATGTTCATGTCGATCGAGTTGATGCTCAACTCTGTCAATCTCACGTTCGTCGCGCTCAGCAAGGAACTCGGGCTCATCGAGGGTCAGGTAGCGGCACTGTTCGTGATGGTGGTTGCCGCAGCAGAGGTGACGGTGGGCCTTGCCATCATCGTCGCCATCTTCCGCAGACGTTCGAGTGCGAACGTCGATGAACTCGCAGAGATGAAGGGATAGACGTGGTCGACTACCTCTGGCTCATCGTTGCACTCCCACTTGTCGGGGCCCTCATCAACATCCTGTTCGGGAAGAAGATCGGGGAACCCCTCGCAGGATGGCTTGCGTTCTCCATCGTCGCTATCAGTTGGCTGATCGCAGTCCCCCCGACGCTCGATTTCCTCTTTGGAACAGCGAACCCCGAAACCATCTACCTGTTCTCCTGGATCCCGATGCTGGGTGCGGATGTCGCGATACTGTGGGACCCGCTCGCCGCGCTGTTGACCATGATCGTTACCGGTGTCGGTGCGTTGATCCACCTGTACTCGATCGGCTACATGCACGGCGATGAGAGGTACCCGCGGTTCTTCGCCTACATGAACCTGTTCATAGCGTCGATGTTGATCCTCGTACTCGCCTCGAACTTCGCCCTCATGTTCGTCGGGTGGGAACTCGTTGGGCTGTCGTCGTACCTGCTCATCTCGTTCTGGTTCACCAAGCCGTCGGCTGCGGCGGCAGGCAAGAAGGCGTTCATCGTCAACAGGATCGGAGACTGGGGATTCCTCGTCGCACTGATGATCATCTTCGCCACGTTCGGGACGTTCGATTTCGTGACGATCTTCACGTCGGCCCCCGCCGTGCTTACGACCGCCGCGGCTACGGCCATCACCCTCTTGCTGTTCGTGGGTGCCACAGGCAAGTCCGCCCAGATCCCGCTGTACATCTGGCTCCCGGACGCCATGGAGGGTCCAACGCCGGTATCGGCACTGATCCATGCGGCAACGATGGTCACGGCCGGCGTGTTCATGATGGCTCGTTCTGCCGTCCTGTTCGAACTGGCACCAGCGACGGGGATCGTTGTCGCCATCATCGGTGCATCAACGGCGTTGCTCGCTGCCGTGATCGCCGTTACCCAGATGGATATCAAGAAGGTGCTTGCCTACTCGACCATCAGCCAACTCGGCTACATGGTCCTCGGCGTCGGCGTCGGCGCCTACACGGCGGGCGTGTTCCACCTCACGGCTCACGCCTTCTTCAAAGCGCTCTTGTTCCTCGGTGCAGGGTCGGTGATCCACGCGATGGCCGACGAACAGGACATGCGCAAGATGGGCGGGTTACGCAAGAAGCTGCCGATCACGTTCGTCACGATGACGGTTGCCTGGCTCGCGATCTCTGGCATCTTCCCGTTCTCTGGTTTCTGGTCGAAAGACGAGGTCCTCGCTGCCACGTTCGCCAAGGGTGGCCCCTGGCTCATCCTGTGGGGTATCGGCTTGCTGGCTGCATTCCTGACAGCCATCTACATGACACGCCTGTGGGTGATGACGTTCCTCGGCAAACCCCGCTGGGCTGAGGGCACCCAGCCGCACGAGTCGTCATGGACGATGACCGTCCCTCTGCTGGTCCTCGCAGTCTTCGCCACGGGCTTTGGATGGTTCAACACACCTGCACGGCTCACGTTCGAACACTTCCTCGAGCCCTCGTTCGCGCTCATACATCAACCCGAGGGTGCCTCGTACTCTTTGTTCCTCATCCTCGCGGCGCTTGCCGTCGTCATCGCTCTGGCGGGCATCGCGGTGGCCTGGTTGCGGTACAACCGTGATGAACTCCCGCTCGAAGAGGGCGGTTTCTGGCAGCGCGGACTCGACGCGTTCTACGTTGATGACTTCTACGGGAGAGTCTTCGTTGCGCCGGGAAAGAAGGTCGCAGATCGCTTCGCAGACACCGTCGATCCGAAGGTGCTCGACGGTGCCGCCCACGGTATCGCACGCGGTGTGACATCGGCCGGGACCGGGTTGAAACCCGTCCAGTCCGGCCAGGTCCGGGGATATGCCGCAGGCATCGCGATCGCGGGGATACTGCTGATCATCGGCTTCCTCGTGATCGGAGGTGGGATCTGATGCCCGTTCTCGCGATCCTGATCGCTCTCCCTCTCGTCGGCGCCCTCATCATCGGCCTGCTGCCAAGCCGCAGGTCCGAACTGGTCTACCCGCTCGCAGTTGCTCTGTCGCTGTTGCCGCTCGTGGTAGCCGGTTACATCCTGTGGGCGTTCGTACCTGGAGACGGTGGTTTCCAGTTCGCAGAGAACATCGTGTTCTCCGAGACGATCGGGTTCGGCTGGAGGGTGGCCATAGACGGCATCTCCCTGTTCATGGTCGTGCTCACCGCACTGCTGTTCCCCATCGCCATTGCGGCGTCGCTCTCCGTCACGGAGAAAGTCAAGTCCTACATGGTCCTGATGTTGATCCTCGAAGCCGGCGTGCTCGGCGTGTTCCTGGCGCTCGACCTGCTCCTGTTCTTTGCGTTCTTCGAGATCGTGCTCATCCCGATGTTCATGCTGATCGCCATGTGGGGGTCAGACAACAGGGCCTACGCATCGATGAAGTTCGTGCTGTTCACCGCTGCGGGGTCCGCGTTCCTGCTCGCCTCGATCATCGCGATCGGCCTGATAACCGGAGATGCTGTCGGGTCCCTCGCCTCGTTCAACTTCCAGGACATGCTGGGTGTCGAGTTCGTCCGTTCCACACAGATGTGGCTCTTTGCAGGGTTCGCCATCGCGTTCGCCATCAAGGTGCCGCTGTTCCCATTCCACACCTGGCTGCCTGATGCCCACACCGAAGCACCTACCGCTGGTTCCGTCATCCTCGCAGGCGTCCTGTTGAAGATGGGCACCTACGGCCTCTTGCGGTTCAACCTCACGCTCTTTCCAGACGCCACCGTGTCGTTCGCCTTCTGGATGGCGGCCCTCGGCGTCGTAGGCATCGTCTACGGCGCGGCGGTCGCGATCGTCCAAACCGACATCAAGCGCCTCGTTGCGTACTCGTCGGTGTCACATATGGGTTTCATCGTGCTTGGCATCTTCGCCCTGACCACCCAGGGGCTCCAGGGTTCGGTGTTCCAGATGATCAGCCACGGTCTCGCAACCGGTGCCCTGTTCCTGTTGGTCGGCATGGTCTATGACCGCGTGCATACACGCGAGATCGCCGAGTTCGGAGGACTGGCAAAGGTCATGCCCGTCTATGCGGGGATCTTCCTCTTCGCAGCCTTCGCATCGGCCGGCCTGCCGGGGTTGGCCGGGTTCATCGGTGAGTTCACCATCTTCATGGGTTCGTACCTGTCGTTCCCCGTCCTTGCGATCATCGCAGGCTCCGGTGTGATCCTCGCTGCGATCTATCTGCTGTGGGCGTACGAACGGGTGTTCACCGGCCCGATCACGAATCCGAAACTCGAAGCGGTGCGCGACGTGAACTTCCGCGAGATCGCCATCCTCATCCCACTCGTCGTGCTGATCCTCGGCCTCGGCGTGTACCCCAAGCCGGTGTTCGACCGTATCGAACCATCGGTGGACCTCGTACTCGACCGTATCACCGCTGTCACCGACTACGAGGTTCCTCAGTTCGGCAGCACGGGGGACATCGTCGAACCCATCTACGGCGAACTCGAGGGCGAGAGCAACGAAGGGGGCGAAGGCTGATGCAGAACGCATCGTTCCTATCCGTAGCATTCGAGGTCATACTCGTTGCAGGCGCCCTGCTCGTGTTGCTTGTCGCCGTCGTTGCCGGACGGCACGTGAAGGTCTGGGGACCGATGGCAGGTTTCGTCTTCCTTCTCGCTGCCGGAGCCGGTCTGGTTCAGTGGCTCGAAGTGGCCGATGGCGGTGCAGGCCTGTTCTTCTCCACGCCGAACATCTCGATCATCCGTTCCCCGATGGTGGTACTCGACGCGTACTCGGCGTTCGCTGCGATGCTCCTTGGCCTGATCGGCTTCACCGCGATGCTCGGCTCGTGGGACCTGATCACCCGTCTCGGGAAGCGCGCTGCCGAGTTCGTAGCGCTGATGCTGCTCTCGGTAGCCGGCCTCCACATGATGGCCGTGTCACCGAACCTGATCGTGATCTTCATCGGCCTCGAGACCGCGTCGATCAGCTTCTACATCCTCGCCGGGTTCCTCAGAGACAGAGCCAACTCCGAAGAGTCCTCCCTCAAGTACTTCCTCCTCGGGAGCCTCGCTTCGGCCCTGTTCCTCTACGGTGTCGCACTGACCTTCGGCGCGACAGGCTCGCTCACGATCTACGGTGCGAACTCGATCAGGGACTTCTTCTCAGCAACGATCGTCACGGAACCAGGCATCCTGCTCGTTGGCATGGCGCTGATGCTGTTGGGTTTGTTCTTCAAGGTCTCTGCAGCGCCGTTCCACCAATGGGCGCCTGACGTCTACCAGGGTGCGCCATCTGGTGCCGTTGCCCTGATGGCTGCAGGTGTCAAGGTCGCAGGGTTCGCGGCGTTGGGAAGGATCTTCATCGGTGGACTGATCTCCCAGATCGATACGTGGGCACCCGTGATCGCCGTGATCGCTGCGCTGTCGATGATCATCGGAACGACGATGGCGCTCGTACAGACCGACATGAAACGCCTGCTCGCCTACTCCGGTGTGGCACACACAGGCTACCTGCTCGCGGCATTGCTCGCAGGTCCAGACGGCATACCCGCTATGTGGTTCTACGTGGCCACGTACGCGTTCATGATCATCGGTGGGTTCGCCGTTGTGTCCGTGGTGGCGGGTCCGGGGTCGACGTCTGCGCCTATCGAGGGCCTTCGTGGCCTCGCTCGACGATCTCCCGAGTTGGGCTGGCTGCTCGCGATCCTGATGTTCGGTATGTCTGGGATGCCCTTCTTCGCTGGTTTCGTCGGCAAGATCCTCGCGTTCGTGGCTGCGGGCAGTTCCGGTTACCTCTGGCTCGTCGTGTTGGGCACGCTGACGACCGTCATCGGCCTCGCGTTCTATCTGAAGGTCGTCGCGGTGATCTTCGCCAAGTCGGACTCCGAGCAGGAGGCGATCGAGGCGAGCCTGTCGTCCCGGTTCGCCATCATCATCGCGACGGTTGTCACTCTGCTCTTCGGCATCGCACCGTCGATCCTCCTCGATATTGTCCGTGACGCGCTCCCGCTCTAACGGCGCACGACACGGCACGGGCAGACGTCTCGCTCTGATATCGATCGCGCTGTTCGGCCTCGCCTCGGTATCGCTCACGACGCTTGCGTCCCTCGTCACGACCGACCAGTACATTGTCACGGACGAAGACGTCGTCCCAGAAGACGTGTATGTGACGTCGGTTCGCGGCTCGGTCGAGGGTGTCATCGAAGGCGACCTGATCATCTTCACAGGGGACCTCACCATCTCAGGCGAGGTCAAGGGATCGGTGACGGTGTTCTCGTCCGGGTCGGTCGTGGTCACACAGACCGGCGTCATAGGTGGTTCGCTCGGCGGTACCGCAGTGAGTGTCACGATCGACGGTGACGTGGCCGAAGATGTGTTCGTCGCTGCGCCTTCGATCGTCGTCACCGATACCGCGACCATCGGCAGGGATACGATGCTCTTCGGTGGCACGGCGCGTGTCGAAGGGGTCGTTGAGCGCGACGTTCGGGGGAGGATGTTCCGTCTCGTGATCGACGGAGCGGTCGGCGGCGATGTCGACGTTACGACACAGAGACTCGAGTTCGGGCCGGACGCGGTCGTCGGTGGCGATGTCTTGTACCGCTCTTCGGGCGAAGCGCGGGGTGCTGAGAATGTCTCCATCGGTGGGACACTCACCCGCCTCCCAGCGCAGAGCAACTTCGTCTACGGGGTCATCCTCGTGATGGCGAACATCGTCGGCTTCTTCGGTTTCCTCGTAGCGGGCATCGTGATCCTCTGGCTGGTGCGCGGAACGTCGGCGCGAGCGACAGGGAACGTTCTCGTGCACCCGATCAAGTCTCTGGCGATCGGCGCTGCCACCGTGATCGTCGTGCCTCTGGCGATCGTCGTTGCAGCGATGACGCTCGTGGGGATACCTCTTGGGATCCTCGGTGTGCTGTTCGGTATCGCGATGCTCATCATCGGCCCGTTGCCGGCAGTGACTGCGTTCGGCAACCGGCTGCTCGTCGGCAGGGGAGGGCTCTTCGGCGCCCTCCTCGTCGGTGCGGTCGTGTGGCGTCTCGGGATCTGGCTCATCCCCGTCGTCGGCGGGTTCGTGTACCTGCTCGCGATGGTGTGGGGCATCGGAGGCTGGGTCCTCGGCGTCGTTGCGACGCGAAAGGCTGATGACATTCCGGCACCGCTGCTTCCGGAACGGAGGACGTGATACGGAGGACGTAATACGTATTACGTAATAGCGGCTTCGTACACGATCGCATCGACGAGTTCGATGTCGACACGGTCACCGACGGCCATGCGGTTCCTGGTCGAAACGAGGGCTTCGACATGGTCGCCGCCCGGGAGTTCGATCTCGACCCGTTGGTCATGGCCGTAGAACTCGCGGTCTATCACCTTGCACCTGCCAGAATCCTGGACGTGCGGCGTTATCCACTCCGGCCTGATCATGACGTCGACGGCCATTCCGCTCGGCAGCGGCGTATCGACGTCGCCGAGCACCGTATGCACCGACCCATCGGACACGGTTCCCGACAAGAGGATGGCATCGCCGAGGAACCGGGCGACCCACGGGTCTGCCGGTGCTTCGTACACGTCGTCCGGCAACCCGGACTGGATGATCTTGCCATCACGCATCACGGCAAGGACATCGGCGATAGCAAGCGCCTCTGCCTGGTCGTGTGTGACGAACACGGCTGTGGCCCCTGCGGCTTTGAGGATCTTGCGCAGTTCCCTGCGCATCCGCTCCCTCTGGGGTGCATCGAGGTTCGAGAACGGCTCATCGAGCAACACGACGTCAGGCCCGGGGGCGAGCGCCCTCGCCAGAGCGACCCGTTGCTGCTCTCCTCCCGAGAGCTCATGGGGGAAACGCGACCCGTAGGCAGACATCCCGACGAGCTTGAGGACGTCATGGACACGCTCGACCCTATCGGCACCGCGCACGCCGTATCCAACGTTCTCTGCCACGGAGATG
>CAYUJA010000027.1:0-12909 GCA_964444875.1 uncultured Acidimicrobiaceae bacterium
CGATTCGTCATCGGTTTCGGGGATCCTGCTCACCGCGAGGCCTGCAGCAGTTATGACCGCACGGGCCCCGATTCGCATCGCCGTCGGCGCGGAGTTCGGCACGACACGTCTGATCGAGGCATCGACGGCGGAGGCAACGAGGTCGGCAGCGAGAATCGACAGGCCCGCCGCCATTCCCTGATGCATCGTGGCGCGGGGCATGAGCGATGGTCCGAACGATCCGAACAAGGCTCGTGTCTTCAGCGGCGCCGAGGGGCTGCTGGTGAGCGGGTTGCGGCGGTCCGCGGCCCGGACCGCTGCGTCCGCGGCAATCGTTCGAATGCTCATGGTGTAACCCCGGACGAATCGGTCGGAGCTGTGTGCATAGTGGTCATCGCTGACCTCCTCTTCTCCCCAGCCCGGTATCGGCCGGTCGCTTCTCTTGTACAGAGGCCTGTTCGATTCCCCGACCGGTTCACCCTGCCAGCCTCACCCCGTCGCATCATCCGATGCCGCCAGCCCTCTTGGCGGATCGGAGCAGCCAGAATGCGAACGCTCCAGCGGTCAAGGTGCCGACCGCTCCAGGGACCGACGTCTGTCCCACACGGGGTGGGACCTTGGCCACCCATAGACGTGACGATCCTGTGAAGAGAGCTGCGGCAAGCGCCGCATAGACGATCCGGTTCACGTTCTTGTCGAGTCCTTCGATCGTGAGTGGAACCTCGAGTCGACCGCTCTTGACCGCCTCGAGGATCGCCGTGATGTCGTCAGGGACCGTTTCGATGAGCCGTTCCCAGCTCCGAGCGGTGCGTTTCACCTGACGCAGCATCCGCTCGGGAGCAAACGACTTCGCTGCGATCATCGAAGCGTACGGCTGGAGCACCTCGACTATCGAGACGTCGTACCCGGACTCGGAGAGCAGACCCTGGAGTTGGGTGAGCGTCCGCATCATCAGAGCAACGTCGGGGGGCAAGAAGAGGCGGTGCCTCCGCAGGATCGCATCTGACTCGTTGATCAGATCCTCGACATTCACCGTCCCGACATCGGCAGACCCGAACTGGTTGAGCCATGCGCCAACATCACGGCGCAATGCTGCCCTGTCGAGATCTGGTGGGGCATCGCACAACCTCACGACGCTGTCGGTCACTGCATCGATGTCATGCATCAGAGAGGAGACCACGAGATCGTCGATCTGGTCCTGGAGATCACTGTCGATGCGCCCCACCCTGCCGAAGTCGAGAAGGCCAACTTTCTTGCCCTCGTCGAGGACGAAGATGTTCCCCGGGTGCGGGTCTGCGTGGAACTGCCCGTCACGGAACACCATCTCGACGTAGATGTCGGCTCCGCGTCGGATGAACGATTCCCCATCCGGGCCGAGATCACCGATCACTGACGAGAGTGGAACCCCTCCCATGCGCGACATGGTCAGCACCCTTCGGGTGCACAGATCGGTGAACGGCTCAGGGATGACAACGTCGTCCTCGTCGGCGAAGTTCGCACGGAACTGCACGAGATTCCGTGTCTCCTGGGTAAAGTCGGTTTCAGCGAGCATCGACTGGCGCAATTGCCCGACCATCGCTGCGGGACGGTAGAACGCGAGGTCTGCATCGTGCGTCTCGGCGAGGATCGCCAGCGCTTCGAGGATGTCAAGATCCTCCTTCACCAGTTCTTCGACCCCGGGGTGCTGGACCTTGAGCACGACCTCGGTGCCGTCGAGCAGCGTGGCTGAGTGCACCTGGGCGATCGACGCGGACCCGAGCGGGGTGTCGTCGAAGGACGCGAACAGTTCAGAGATCGGCTTCTTGAACTCTGATTCGATCGTCGCATGAACTGTCTCTGGCGGATCCGATGGCACGTCGCCCTGGAGCTGCGCCAGTTCTTCTGCGATGTCCTGGCCAACGAGGTCAGAACGGGTGCTGAGAATCTGGCCAAGCTTGATGAACGTCACGCCAAGATCGAGGCACACCATGCGGAGACGCTCGCCGTCGGACATGTCGAGCAGATCCGGCTTACTGAACCCGCTCAGGAACGTCCTGTACTCGTCTGGCACACCCTGGACCCATGAGGCGAATCCGTAGTCACTCAGGACATGGAGGATGTCGTTCACTCTGGATGAGTGTCTCAGCAGTGTGTGCCGTGCCTTGGCAGCGTCGGTCATTGTTCGCACCTCTTCTATGGATTGACTCCCCACCGACTCTTCGCCGTGATAGGGATGGGCTGGTGGCCCCGAATGGGCTCACCCACCGTCGGGTGAGCCCTTCTCAGGATTGGCGATGTTCTCGAGGCTTTCTGTGACCGAGTCGACTTTGGCCTTTCTCTGCCATGATCGTTGCCCGCCGCTTCAGGCGGAGACTGAGCCACATCCCGATGAGCGTCAGGCCGGAGAAGATGTAGAACACGGTGAACAACTTCGATAGGTCCGATGTCGGTGTGAAGTCACCGAACCCGACCGAGGTAACCGCGACGGAACTGAAGTAGAACGCATCGACCCAACTCCAGCCCTCGATCAGGTGATAGACGACGGTGCCAAGGGCGAGGATGCCGAGGGCGAGAGTGCCGATGACCTTGTCACCGTGGTCCTCCCAGAACCTCGATCCACTACTGCCGCTGTCGTGCGTCATGAGCTGCCTCCGAGTCTCGATTGTGTCACGACACGAGTCCGAGGACCGCAACCTGGCCACGTCTGTGGTCGATGAGCACGAAACGCATCACTCGTCCGATCCGTCCTCGGACTCATCAGCAGTATCGGTTTCCACAGCATCGTCTGTGTCAGAGGAACTCGATTCATCACGACGATCCGGATCGGCCACCCACGCCGTGGCGTCGTCGTAGGCGCGGCGTGCAGATTCACCGACCCACTCGCTCGAGGCGTAGATGTTCTGCTCACCGATGATCTTCGTGACCCGCGCCACGGCCAACTGCTCATGCACGTTCCCGCTATCCGTCACGATGACGAGCTTGCTGTCGGCATCATCGAGTTGCTCGGCGTATCGGAGGAGGACGTCGGTGAACGTCGAACCCAGGTCGTCCCGGCCTCTCAGGCGCAGGATCACAACCGAGTTCCGTGTATCGGGTGCAACCTTGGGGAGCGCTTCCTCGAAGATGGGCGCCGATGCGAAGAAGAGGCTTCCGTAGGGCTGGAGCATGAGGACGGTGTCCGTCGGGATCTCGTCAGGAGCATCGACCTCACGAATGTTGTTGTCGTCGATGAGTCGCTGCTTGATCGTGATACGGTTCGACTGCTTGATGATGTAGAGGATCATGGAGATCCCGACACCAACGAGCACCGCGTACTGGAGTGCGATGAGCATCGTCAGCACGAATGTCACAGCCATCACCATCGCCTGGGTATTGCCGGTCTTCCACACCTCTTTGATGTTGCGCGGCTTCACGGTCCCAAAGCCGACGGTCATCAACAAGCCAGCAAGGGCCGGCATGGCGATGTAGCCAACCACTGACCCGAAAACCAGGATGACAACGCCCATGACGACACCAGCGATCAACAATGCCATACGGCTCTTCGCTCCTGCTTCCTTGACGAGCGAGGAAGCCGACATCGACCCACCGACCGGCATGCCCTGGAACAAGCCAGCGACCACGTTCGCCGCTCCCTGTCCTACGAAGTCCTGGGAGGCGTCGGGATAGGTGCCATCAGGGTTCACGAAGTTCGACGATATCCCCGCTCCCTGGACCAGACCGATGAACGCCAGAGAGAACGCCGGGATGATGAGCGCCGGTATGGATCCGAAGTCCGGCATCGCGATGAACGGGAGGGCTCTCGGGATCTCTGCGATACTGCTCAGTGTTGCCACCTCTGAGCCAAGGAGCGCCGGTACCGCGGACCCGATGATGATGGCTACGACCATCCCGAGTGGTCCTAGCTTCGTGCGTCCGAGGACGACGATCATGGCGACGGTCGCCACCCCGATGGCGATCGTCGGCCAGTGAGCCTGACCGAGATTGAGGAGCGTGTCGAACGCTCGCGACACTCGGTTTGCGCCCTCTGCCTCGTATCCGGTGAAATTGTCGAACTGGCCAAGAACGATGTTGATGCCGACCGCGTTGATGAACCCGACCATCACAGCGTTCGATACGAACCGCAGGATCGAGCCAGCCTTCAGGAACCCCGCCGCCAGCATTATCAATCCGGTGAGGATCGACAACATGAACAGGATGGCAGTGGAATCCTCGCCCTGGACGGCCCCGATGTCGGCGACGACGATCGCCATTGCACCGGTTGCCTGCACGGCCATGAAGGACGAACTCGTGAAGAGGCCGCCGGCGAACGTCCCGTACATGTAGGCGTACAGGCCATATATGGGGTTCACACCAGCCAGCAGACCACCAGCGAGGCCGTCGGGAACACTCTCAACGCCGAGCACGAGGCCGGCGACAGCATCCTCTTTGATGGTCTTGAAGCTGAACAACGATTTCAGGTTCAACATCGAGCGATCAGCCAGTCAGCACCAGCCTCAACAGCTGAGTTGCTGTTGAGACTGGTGCGTTGCGTCGCCGGGTGCTACCGGGACGGTCAGCCATTCGACGGGCCGGATCCTGTTGGGGATCCTGTGTCATCTCCGTCGCTGTCCCAGGTCGTGTTCTCCTGAGGCGGGGGCGGGGGCGGGGTCTGTGCTGGCGGCGGAGTCTGTGCTGGCGGGGCGGGCACAGGGGCGGGACTGCCCGATCCGCTGTTCTTCCCGACCAGCCAGGCCAACAGACCGATGATGACAACGGCCGCAAAGCCGAGCAGGAGGAACATGGTCGTGTTGGAGCTCGTCGATTCACCGGCATCACCGCTCGGGGCGGTAGTGCCTTCGCTCGGCGCCTCGGTAGGGGCCGGAGCCTCTGTTGTTTGAGGGGCTTCTGTGGTCTCGGGTGCTTCCGTGGTCTCGGGTGCCTCGGTGGTCACACTGGACCCGTCATCGGGGGTGGTCGGAGTCGTCCCACCTCCCGAGCACGCGGACAGGATCAAAGCGGCGATCGCCACAACGATCAGCATTGGTGCGAAGCTCAGCCGTTTTTTCATTCGAATCTCGTTTCCTGGCTCGTGCGCCGTGTGTCTGCCACGCTGGTACGCCTTGATTGTCTGGTCAGTCGGGGGGATGTCACGACGCGTGGAGCGGCCGGGTGGCTGACCGTGCATCGCACCCTGCGGGCGTACGGCCAGAGCCGACCACCCGCAGGGCACGAACGCCACGTCTCGAAGGACGTCCCATGTCCGTGTTGTTCTACTCGGAGTCCGAAGAGCTTGCCTCGTCCTGGGCAGCTTTCGAGTCGTTCTCGAGCTCTTCCGCGTCGATCTTGGCCTCCTTGGCTTCGACCTTCTCAGCGTTCTTCATAGCTTCGCGGACCTTGTCCTCGAGGTTCGTTGCTGCCGCAACGACAAGAGCCGCCTGGCCCTCATCGAGCAGGTCGCCGAGATCCTTGAGGTCTCCACGGTTCATGCCGCCGGAGACGTGGCCGGCGATCGCGCCGATTCCCGCACCTGCGGCCGTTGTACCAGCGAGGAGTCCTCCCCCGATAGCCGCCGCAGGAAAGAGTGCAACAGCCAGGCCCGTGGCGAGACCCCAGCCAGCTCCGACCCATCCGCCGTGGCGTGTTGGCTGCTCGTGCTTCTTGTAGATCTTGACCTTGCCGTCGTCCTTCTTGCCGACAACAGCGGCGTCGAAGGTGTCGATCAGGCCGAGGTCGTAGTACAGGTCCTTGACCGCTTGGTAGTCCGCTTCGGCGGATTCAACGTCGGGGTACGTTCCCGCGTAGAACATAAAGGTGTCGTAGTCGGCCATCATCTTCCTTTCCTGCCCCACACATGCTGCTGGGCGTCTTGTCGGGACAACCACCCCAGGAATCTGGATCAGTGGGAGTCCCATAGCGAAAGCCGGCACATCCATTTCGGGTAGCTCATAGTGCACCAGCGGTGTGAGCTGTGCGTCCATGGTGCCAGCTGAGGCGTATCGTGTCAGGAACCCGTGTTCACCGCTATGCAGATTCGGCATGATTGGCGAGAACCCCACCACATTGGGGTTTTCGGGCGATGCCCGCATGGTGACGGCTGTAGCATGCGGGCTCCGAGTCACCAGTCTTTGTGGAGGGATCACATGGCTGAGCATGTCGAAAGCGATGGCCAGCACGCCGGCGGCTCTCACCTCGAGAGCCGCACGATGGATGCTGATACGCCGATTCCGGTTAGCGCCAAACGTGACCGACTGACGACGCTCGGGATCCGGTCATGGGCGGTCGTGGGGATCGTCGCGGCGTCGGTGATCATCTACGCGGCTCTCGCCGGTCTGTCAGGCCTGGTTATCCCACTCGTCATCGCAGCCGTCATCGGTACATTGTTCGTTCCGCTGGTGGACAAGATATCGGCCCACATGCCGCGTAAGCTCGCCGCAGCGATCGTACTCATCGGGCTGATCATCATCGGAATCGGGTCAGTCTGGGTAGCGGTTGCAGGTATCGCCGATCAAACCTCCGAGATCTCCGATCAGCTCGCCTCCGGCATCGACGCAGCCAGAGCGTGGCTTGTGAATCTGGGCATCGAGCCCACATCGGCCCAGAACATGTCCGATGGCGTAGGAGACGTTGCCGCTTCGTCGGTCTCAGGTCTGTCCTCGTTCTTCTCGACCGCATTCTCGAGCGTCAGTGCATTCATCGCAGGTACGTTCGTGGGACTCTTCCTCCTGTTCTACATCCTCACGGACTGGGACGAGTTCTCCACCTGGCTCGGTTCGCACCTCGGCGTGCCCAAAGACCTCGGCGCCGGAATGGTCGAGGATGCGACGTGGTCGATCCGCCGCTACTTCTATGCCCTGACGCTCACAAGCCTGGTGACGGCGGTCATCGTTGGTGGATCCGCCGCTGCCATCGGGGTGCCGTTGGCGTTCACGATCGGGTTGATCACCTTCATCACCTCGTATGTCCCGTACATCGGGGCATTCATCTCGGGCGCGTTCGCCGTGCTGATCGCTCTCGGAGCGGGAGGGGCAGGTGACGCTGCTGTCATCCTGGTCGTCATCCTCGTCGTTCAGATGGTGATCCAACCCCTGCTCCAGAACAGGATGACAGCGTCGGAACTCGACCTCAACCCCGTGGTGAGCTTTGGTTCCACGATCGTTGGTGGCGTGTTCGCCGGGGTGTTGGGAGCAATGCTCTCTGCTCCGGTCGTGGCCATGATCATCAAGATCATCGGGCGCGTACGGGACTACAACGCCCAGGACGAGGAAACCACCCGGGTATCCTGAACGGTCAACAACAGAGAGAAGATGTGAGCGAACAGAAACAGGGATCCCCCTCCATCATCAAGAAGTACGTCCCGGGGATCAAGCTCTTCACCGACTACGAGACGTCATGGTGGAGGCCGGACATCCTCGCCGCGATGAGCCTGTGGGCCATCCTGGTTCCGCAGTCCCTTGCCTACGCCAAGTTGGCAGGTGTGCCAGCCGTGTTCGGCCTCTACACCGCGTTCGCCGCGATGATCGGGTACGCCATCTTCGGGACGTCGCGCGTGCTCAACCAGGGGCCTGAATCTGCTGTCGCGATCGTCACGGCGGCGACCCTGCTGCCCCTTGTCGGCGGTGACGGCGACCGGTACATCCTGTTCGCATCGGTCCTGGCAATCCTCGTCGGATTGTGGGCGATCGTCGGCGGCATCCTGAGGCTCGGCTTCATCACCCGATTCATCTCGCGCCCGATCCTCCTGGGGTACATCGTCGGGTCAGCCTGGCTCATCGTGATCAGTCAACTCCCTGCCATGCTCGGCATGACCGTCGAGGAGGAGGGGTACTACTCGGCGATCGGCAGCATCCTGAGAAACCTGGACCAGGCGAACATCTGGACCGTTGTACTCGGCGTTGCTCTGATGGCGCTGATCTACGCCGTCAAGAAGTTCGTCCCGAAGGTGCCCGCGTATCTGGTCGCTGCCGTGATCGGGACCGTGGTCGTTCTCATCTTCAATCTCGACGATCTCGGCGTCACGCTGATCGGAACGATCGAATCGGGCGTTCCGTTGCCCAAGATCCCGTTCGTGCCGATACCAGACGTGGTGAGCCTCATCCTGCCGGCTGCGGGGATCACGCTCCTTGCGTACGCGGATAGTGTCGTGACCGCCGAATCCCTTGCACGGCCCAACGGCTACAGGATCGACGCCGATCAGGAGTTCTTCGGACTCGGCGTGGCGAGCATCGCGTCCGGTGTCTTCCAGGGGTTCCCGGTGAACGGTTCGCAGACTCGTAGTGTCGTACTCGACGACTCAGGTGCCAAGACTCAGATGTCGGGACTCGTCAGCGCGGTGCTCGTGATCGTGACGCTCCTCCTGCTCACGCCGGTGTTCGAACTGCTCCCGAACGTAGCCCTTGCGGCGATCGTGATGGTCGCAGGCATCGGCCTGTTCGACGTCAAGGAGATGAGGACCCTGTGGCGGATCCAGCGGGCGGACTTCATCCTCATGGTATTGGCTGCCCTGGCGGTCATCGTCATCGGCATGCTGCCAGGCATCCTGATAGCAGTTCTCCTCTCCCTACTCGACGTGGCCAGACGATCCACGACACCCCACACAGCTGTCCTCGTCCAGGTGCCTGGCACGGCGACGTTCCGCGATGTAGACAACGTCGCCGACGGTGAGGCCATCGCTGGCCTTCTCATCTATCGATTCGACGCACCGCTGTTCTTCGCCAACGTGTCAGTCATGACGGACGAGATCACCCAACTCGTCGAGAAAGCGGACCCCGCCATCGAGTGGGTTTTGATCGATGCCGAATCGATCCACGACATCGATACGACCGCGATACAGGGGCTCGAAGAACTGCTCGAGGATCTCAGGGACATTGGCGTCCATGTGGCATTCGCACGTCTACGTCAAGCGGTTCGCGATGTGATCGAAGCTGCCGACCTGATCGGCACCATCGGCGAGGACAACGTCTACCTCGAGGTAGACGACGGCGTGGCCGCATTCAATCAGCGGACGCCAGCAGACAACGGCTGAACCTGGCTTCCTGGCATCGCACCGAGATGGCCGATGGCGTCACTCGGTCGATGGCGGCGCATCGTCGGTGGTGACTGCAGCGACCGCCGCACGCACCGTCGGGTAGATACGATCTTCACCGATCTTGTCGATAACTCCGAGGATCTCCATGATCTTGTGCGTGTTCTCGTGTACTCGGGCAAAGACGAGGTCAATGCCGTACCTTTGCGCGTACTCGAAGAGATGGGTGATCGCCGTTGCCCCGTTGCCGTCGATGAGGAATATCTCCTCGAAGTCGATGACCATCGTGTGAGGCAGATCTCCCTGTTCGGCTGCCTTGATCAGGATCGACTGACCGCTCTCGGTGAATGCTTCCGAGTTGGCGAAGAAGAGGGGCGCAGAGAATCGGTAGACGATCACGCCAGGCACCTGCTCAGCATCAGCGTTCGCTGTGCCGTGCCGATGTCCGTACACCCAATTGGTGGTGACGAAGTCACCAGATTCAGGAACCCTGCCAAGTACCTGACGCCCGGGGAAACTGATCCGGTACACCATGAAGCCAACAGACATCACGATGCCTGCGATGATGGCCGGGAGCAGGTCGAGCGACAGCACCAGGACGAACGTGACGGCTGCGATGGTGAACTCGACCTTGTCGATTCCCCACATCCATGTCACCTTGGATGGATTGGCCGCACCCCACAGAGCGTTGATGACCACCGCAGCCAGCACCGCCTCGGGTAGCCACTGGAACGCCGGAGCGAGGAAGGCCAGGGTGAGGAGCACGAGGCCCGCAAGGATGACGTTCGACATCTGGGTCTTCGCCCCTGCCGACTCAGCGGCCGCGGTCTTCGACAGGCTGCCGGCCACGGCCATGCCACCGAGGACACCTGCACCGAGATTGGACAAGCCAAGAGCGCGGAATTCCTGGTCGGAATCGAGTTGGTCATGTGTGGTTTCTTCGACCGCGGCAGACGCCCCCGTCGACTCCGACACCGCTATGAGCACGAGGGCGATGCTCCCCACCAGGAGCGTCCCCCATGTCGAGAGATCGATACCGGTAGGCAGGGTGAACGAGGGCAGGCCCCGCGGGATCTCCGCGATCAGTGCGATATCGGGACCCACAACAGCCACGAAGACCGAAGCGAGGACCACAGCGGTGAGGGCTGCTGGAAGTTTGGGGGCGAACCGCTCGATACCGAAGATGATGAACAAGGAGACGACCCCGACCCCGACCGTCATCGGATCCCACTCGCTGACCTTCGACACGAAAGACCACAGCTTCTCGAAGCTGTTGAAGCCTTCCTGCTCGACACCCACCAGTTTCCCGAGTTGCCCGATGATGATCTGGAAACCCATGCCGAGGATGAATCCGGCCATCACGGCCTTCGAGATGAAGTTGGTGACCCATCCAAGCTTGGCGAGGCCGGCTCCGAGGAACACGGCACCGGTCACCAGTGCGAGGGCCACTGTAAGTGCCACCGCCATGTCCTGATCGCCACCGGACATTTCCCCGACGATACTCGCGGACATCGCCGCCACCGCACCAGCGGCGCTCACGACCAGGAGTTTCGAGCCGCCGAACAACGCATAGGCCAGGAGAGCCAACGGCGCTGCGTACAGACCGACCTGGACAGGAACACCGGCAACTGAGGAATAGCCCATGGACTCGGGAATCAGCAGAGCAGCCACACTGATGGCCGCGATCAAATCGACCCTCAGGTACTTACCCCACTGGTACCGCGGAAGCCACTCACCGATCGGGAACCAGCGCTGCATCGTGGTCGGTGCCGTCGGGACTGCGTTCTCATCAACGGTCTCGGTCTGGTTGTGTGCCACGAATCTCCAGCTTTCCTGTCAGGGTCTCAGGGAAGGCGATGCTTGTACTCGGAATCACATTGCCATCGGACGCGCCATATCGGTCCTCGTCCCCAGACGACCACCACGCACTCGATGGGCGGCCGCCTCATATCGGTACGAGAACCGTTGTCACGCTATCAGCGCAGCCCAGTCACCTCTATGCAGTTTCGGCATTTCTGAGCCGGCATGACACCTTGACGAGGTACGGCCAAGGGACTGTCGGGCGGCCCTGCGGTCAGCACATCTCCGCGCCGACTCGTCCGAAGCGGTGCTTCGCTGTTCGCAGCGTCTCACTCGGCAACTCGCCGTACTGCTCGCGATACGCCTGAGCAAATCTTCCGAGTTCGGTAAAGCCCCACCTGAACGCTGTGTCCGTGACGGAGGCGGCTGCACCACTCGAAAGCTCCCGGCGGACCTCGTGGAGGGCTCGCGCTCGCATGAAGGACATCGGAGAGACGCCTGTCATCTCCTTGAATGCGGCCCTGACACGGCGCTCGGAATACCCGGCGGCATGAGACAACCCGATAGAGGTGATTGCCTGATAACGCCTCGCCGAGGCGTAGTCGTCGCACGCGATGACTATCTCGAGCGCCGACTGATGCCTCATGCGTACCGGTACTTCAGGGTGGTCACGCCTGGTGACAGTGCAGAGCATGTCGGCAATGGCACCGTCACGGAATGTCGTCGCTGCCGACTGATAGACACCCCTCTCGCCAGCGTCGCGGACCATGGACATGAACGCTTCGGTCTTGCGCAGGATGGACTGAGCCACCTCGCCGGAGTATGTCCTGTAGACGCCCGCATCCAGAAAATCGCTGTCCCGGCCCAGGATCTCTGCACCCCGCACGAGAGCGTCCGTTTCGACCGACACCACCACGAAGGGAGTCTGAGCAGGAGAACTGTCCAGGAGTTCAGTATTTGGTCCCCACGCATGCACAAGTCCGGGCCCAGCGGGGACGCCGTTGAAGAACGTTTTCCGGGCTGTCGGCGCCACGGTGAAGGACGTGTGCCGTGGGGACGTGCTGCCTCTCGTGATGTTCGCCCATGACCACACCCCTGCCTCGACATCCACACCGTAGAGGTCGACCACTGTCATGCTGGCGGTTCCAACCGTACCAGGGGACGTCCTGACGCTCTCGAAGTCGCTGCCGACGAAGTACTCGCTGACAGCGTCGTAGTCGACATCCAGATCCCGGCGCACGGGAATTGTATCGGTTGATTTCCCGTTGGGTGGGGAGCGATCCATACGCCCCAATCCTAGTGCGAACGCACTCAATCGCACCGGGCCAGGAGTTTCGTGCGATCCGAAGATCAACAGGGCGCCGATGCCGTCCAGGGCGACAGCGTGAACAGCCGCGTCCCATCTCTTCGATCGCCGTATCCGTGCAGCGGGAACAAGTTCAAGATGTGCCACAGCGCTCCGGGTTGAGAGCACACACCTCATCGTCGTCGCGGGCGCCCGCGAGTCCCTCCCGGATGCGGCACCGCCATACCGATCTGAGAATTCTCAGCGTTGTGCTTTCCCACCCGCCCTCGTAGCTCAGGGGATAGAGCACCCGGTTTCCTACACCGGGTGCCGCTGGTTCGATTCCAGCCGAGGGCGCCAGTCGTCTCTCTCCCCCAGCTTGCTGGGGGAGATCCGCCGAGGTACGAGGGGGAGAGGGGGCTCTTTCCGACCAGCTCGCTGGGATTCGCCAGGGACATGACAATGAAACCCACGACCACATCCGAGACCCTCAGAACCTCCACGGATGAAGAGTCCCTCCAACCTCGCTGCGCTCGCCCACCTCCCCCGACTCCGTCGAGGGAGGGAAGCACTTTCTTTCTCTCCCTCAGCTTGCTGGGGGAGATCCGCCGAGGCACGAGGGGAGAGGGGGCAATCGTGCCGTGCCCCTCGTCACCAGCTAACTCGAACCGTGAGCAAACTTCCTCCGCAGCGCTCGCCTCGTCAACGGCCGCCAGGGCAATCGGGTGCAGCGATCACATCTGTCGTATCCGGGCACATCTTGTTCTGGCTCATCCCGGACGATCCACAGGCGGTGGCCCTCTGTGACGATCGAGGAACTCGTCGACGGAGGATTGGGCCTCTGCCTTGATCTCGCGATACCAGA
>CAYUJA010000028.1:0-5940 GCA_964444875.1 uncultured Acidimicrobiaceae bacterium
GCAGGATTCATCCCCGTCCGGTCACCGTTTCTGTCCATGGCCATCGTGGTCCCCGGGGCTTTGGCGATCGCAGCGACGCAGCCTTCGCTCTCACAGACCGTTGTTGGAGCGCTGATCATGGCATCGATCATCCCGCTTGCGCCTCTTGTTGCGTCGTTCGACGACAGGCACGCCTCGAGCACGGTGGCGACACCGTTGTTGGCGATCTCCATCGCGACCGTGTTCTGGTCGGTTCCCGACACAGAGATCGCTCTACTGGCAGCCGGCGCCGCCCTGCCGTGGTTCGTAGCAGGCCCACCTGGAAGATTTGCGCGGTTGGGGCGCCCCGGAGCGTTCGCTGCCGTGGGCATGCTGGTATGGCTGGTTGCGGTCGGCGGATTCTCTCGTAACCTGGCGCTCGTTGCAGGTATCGCCACCGTCGGTATCCTCGCCGTCGAGCCAGTTGTCACTGCGATGCGGGTGCGGAATCGACCCGAAGATGGTGGAGAGCCTGCGCTCCACAAGACAGAGACGGTTGTTCTGATCGCAGCTCATGTGGCGATCATGGCCGCGATCTCGATCATCATACGGATCTAGCTGGAATCAGTCGTCAGTTCACAGTTATCAGTTCTCGTGTACTGACAACTGTGAACTGACAACTGGAAACTCCCTTTCACCGTTGGAATGACCCGGTGGGTGGTTGCTCGAGTGCCTCTGACTCCTGGTCGTCCTTGTCGGGAACCGACCAGCCGAGGGAGAGCACCACGGCCAGAAGGAACGGCATCACCTGTGACCGCTGCCTGGCGAGCAGGCCGAAGTTGTTGAACGCACTGAACGCGATGACAAAACCGATGGTGAAGATGAACGAATAGAAGACGTACGGGTACTCGCGTATACGTCTGAAGTTCCTGACTATCGGGATCAAGCGCCAGAGAATAAGCCCGAGGAGCAGCATTCCCTCGAAGCTGGTCGCCATCACCTGGAGGGTGTCAGCCTCGGTCGGGAAGGGTCTGAACAGTACCTTTACGAATCCCGCGGGGAACTCGAGGGGACTACTGATCGCCGCACCCTGGACTCCCGAACCGCCACCGCTCGTATTGTCCTCCACGTTGCTGATCACCCGGTCGATGCCTTCTGACGCTGCGAGACCGGAGGAGAAGTCGATCTTGAACTGGGCGGCGACGACGAACGCGGTCGCCACAAGGACCGATCCGATCGCGACGATGGCGATGATGCGCCTCCTGGAGAACCTCTCCCCCGAGCGACTCTTCCTGAACACTGCCGCGATGGCGAGAGCGCCGACGAGGAGCGCAGCAACATGGGGGCGAATGACCGCCGCCCCCGTCACACCGATACCGAACACCAGTGCCCACCTCAGTCTGTGGTCCTTGAGCAGCCCTGCCGCACCGTAGGAGGCGATACCGAGGAAGAGGAACATGAGTGACTCTTTGCCGATGCTCGATGGCCAGTACACGATGGTGGGGAGGAAGAAGATCGCTGCTGCGTACCAGCCCAAGCGTCCTGTGACGTCACACATACGGAAAGCCGCATACAGCAGCAACTGACCGAAGAAGGCGATGGTCGCGAACAGGAAGAAACCCCCGAGGAACGTCGGCACGTGTGGGATGTACAGGAAGCCTGTGGCGGTGTCCATGAACTCGGTACCGATGGTGAACTCGGGAACTTCGAATCCGCGCCACACCTGGACCAGGGTGGACCCTGCGCCGTGATAGCCGGCCGCGTCACCAGATCCGCCGTACACGAACTCCAGGACGCCCCAACGGGTGACCGATGCAGCTAGTTTCACGACGTAGGCGGCCATGATGACCTTGGGCAGCCACGTGCGATCTGCGTCGATAGCCATCCGTGGTGCCAGTGCCGTCACAGCAATGAGGCCCAGCGCGGCGTACACGCCGGTGGACGCCTCTGGGTACCCGAGCATGAACGCAAGTGCGGAGCCGGTCAACAGCACGATGATGAGGATCCATGCTGCGCCCTTGCTCACAGGAGTTCCAGATCGCTCAGGGAGAGGTCCCACGTCGAAAGTTGCTCGACGTCCATGCCAAGGTCGCGCAATGGACGCGCCATGAGCGTCAGCCCTGTTCGTGGCACCTGAACGAGGCCTGCACGCACCGCGGCAGACCGCTCGGGTGTGCCGCTCGAGAAGAAAGCACCGATATAGCTCGTCCTCGCCCTCTTGCGGCATAGGTTGATGGTCTGTCGCATCCCGTCACCGTACACGTCAGATACGAGTAGTTCTCTGCGATTCCCACGAAATGCCAGCCTCGCGATGGCGGTGGCGCTTGCGCCTTCCACCTGCACGTACCGTGCCGTGGGGTGTGAGGTGAACCGCCATGCGTGGTACTCGGCTGAGCGCGGGGTCCGGAGTCCGAGCGGCGCCCTATCGGGAGCGGTACGTACCCCGACGGGGATGACGGGATCGATGAAGTCCGACGGGTCGGGGAGTTCGTCGGGGTTGCCGCCCTTCCTCAGGATGCCTCTCGCCGGTGAGGCCATCGGCGAGAGCACCCCGACCTCGGACCAACCCATCTTCAGGTATCCGGCCCCCGAGCGCGGGTTCGGTGTGTTGAACACCATGTCCACGCCGTCTTCGGTCGCTGCATCGATGGCGGCGAGGGTCAGGGTCTTGAAGATCCCCTTGCGGCGATGCTCAGGGTGGGTAGCCGTGTCCACGGCGCGGACACAACGCAGTGTCTGCCCGTCGGGGGTAAGGAGTTCCCAACGCATGAACGCGCGGAATCCTGTGATCGTGTCTCCAACGTGCGAGACGAGCATCAGCGACCTTCCGAATGGGTTGTCGAGGTGTTTCCACGCGAAGAGTTCGGGTGTGCGCCGCAGGGATGCGGTCTCTCCGAGAGAGTCCTTTAGGAGAACGAGGACCGCGGGCAGGTCGTCGTCGGTGAAGAGACGCACGGACATGGCGCTATCAGACACCGAGCACCTCGTCGTAGACGCTTTCGGTGTCGCGAACCATACGCTCGATTCCGTAGTCTGATTCGATCAAGGCGCGACCGCTCTCCCCGTAGGCAGCAGCGGTCTGCGGGTTGTCGATCATCCATGAGATCGCTTTGGCGATAGCGTCCGGGTCGCCAGGCGCAACGAGCATCCCTGTCTCACCGTCGTGGACGATGCTCGGGACGCCCCCGACCGATGTCGCTATGACAGGACGCCCGAGTGCGAGCGCTTCGAGGATGGTGACGGGCAGACCTTCGACGTCTGCGGGATTCACGTACACCTCACATGCTGCGATGAAGACCAGCGCATCTTCGCGCCTGCCAAGGAACCGGATGCGGTCCGAAACACCGAGATCCGCCGCCATTGCGCGAATCGCTGCCAGGTCGCCCTCCGTCTTCTCTCCGCCGATGGAGACGATCTGGACGTCCTGGCGGATCTCACGGAGACGCGCAGCAGATGCGACAAGCGTGCTGTGTCCCTTGAGTGGACGGACGTTGCCGACGTGAACGACCAGGTGCTGGGAGTCAGCGAGATCGAGTTCCTCCCTTACCCCGGTGATGTCCACGTCGCCCCCGACATCGACGCCATTGGGAATGACTCGTTTGGAGGGCGACGGATAGGTGCTGATCGACTCAGCAACAGCCTCAGATACGGCGATCGCTGCGGCGTTGCGGGAATACGTGATGCGGTTGACGACCCGAACGGGCATGCGATACGACGAGGCGATGTTGTGTTCTGTGTACACGACGGGAACCCGTTGTGTCACGCGAGCAACGGCACCCATCGACGGAAGATGGGCGTGGACGATCGATGCGTTCCACCGTCTGGTCAGCTGTGCGAAACGCCAGGCGCTTGCCGGTGTCATTCCCCGTTTGGAGCCGAAACACTCCACGGGGATCCCTTGATCGAGCAGTGGTTGGACGAGTTGGTCTTTCCATGGGAGGGCGTAGGCGACTCGATAGTCGAACCTGTCCCGATCCCAGAATCGGGAACCCTCGACGATGAGTTTCTCTGCGCCTCCGATACCGAGTCCCTTGATCGCTACAACAACCGTGGGGCGTTGAGCGCTCATTGCTCGTCGGTGACGGACTCCATGAGGTCGTTGAGCCCTTCAGAGAACGAAACTTGAGGCTCCCAACCGAGTACCTCGCTGATCTTGCTCGATGACACGAGTGCTGGCGGAACGTCACCGGGTCGTGCGGGGGCATAGATGATCTCGGTCGGGAAGCGCTGTACGACCGTCTCAGCGAGTTGCTTGATCGTGATCGGTTCCTGTGCAACGGTGTTGAGAGCGATCCCGGAGACGTCTGACGTACAGGCCAGCGAGAAGGCACGAGCCAGGTCGTTCACATGTACGAACTGTCTGCTCTGGCTGCCATCGCCCATGATCGTTATGGTGTCGCCACGCCTTGCTCTGTCGATGAAGATACGGAACACCGAGTTGGGACGGAGTCCCGGCCCGTACGCAGTGCCGAGCCGGAGAGCGATCGCCGAAAGTCCTCGCAGGTTGGCAGCCGCGAGCAGCATCTGCTCTCCAGCGAGTTTCGTGATGTTGTACGGATGATCCGGATTGCGCGGATGCACCTCGTCCATCGGTTCGTACTCGACTTCCCCGTAGACCTCCCATGTCGAGGCGTACACGACGCGTGCCCCGGCTTCGACGGCGGCGTCGGCTATGTGGGACGTCCCACTGACGTTCACCTCAGCGGCGAGGGACGGTTGTTCGGCCGCGAGATACACGTCGCCGATCGCACCGATATGGCACACAACGTCCATTCCAGCGACAGCCGCCTGCACGGCATCGGCATCTCGCAGATCGCCGGTGATCGTTGGGAACTCTGCCCCGGTAGCTTCGACGAGGTCGTACCCCGTGACCTCGTGGCCCTCTTCGATGAGATGCCTTGCCACATGGCGGCCGACGAAGCCTGACGCGCCCGTAATGAGAATCTTCATAATTGCTAGCCCACCCGTCTGTCAATGTGTTTCCACATTCAGTGAATACATGACCATAATGTAGTACCCGTCAGGGTACAGGGTTGGCTAAATATCCCTCGCCACAGACATCTACGAACAAAGGGTCAGGAACTATGATGCACCAGCAGTGCCGGGTGCTCACGCCGTGAGCAAGTCAACCGTCAAGAACGCTGCCAGATTCCTGGCAAAGAGCCTGTTCGCTGCCGCCGACATTGTGACGAGCGACAGGGTCGGTCCACGTATCTTGATCTATCACCAGATCGGTGCGGGACTGGGCAGGCAGATGGAGGTGACGGAGCACGACTTCGTGCGACAGGTCGACTGGATCGAAGCCAACGGCAGCGTCGTCAGCCTTGGTTCGGCGATCGATGAGCGTGGGCATGCAGGCGACAACCGAACGTTCGTATTGACCTTTGACGATGGGTATCGCGACGTCTATGAGAGAGCATGGCCGGTCCTGAGAGATCGTGGGTTGCCGTTCACGCTGTATCTGACGACGAACCCGGTCGAGTCTGGAACTCCGCTCACACCAGGTGGCGCCGCCGAACCGCTGACATGGCTACAGATAAACGAGATGCTCGAGTCCGGGCTGATGACCCTCGGCGCACACACCCACACGCATCCCGACCTGTCAACGATCGACGTTGTGGCGATCCGTGAGGAGATCGAGCGGTCCAACGAGTTGATCGCATCGAGGGCGGGGGTCGACGCGCGCCACTTCACGTACCCATGGGGATACTGGTCCGAGCAGGCTGACAGTGTGGTTCGTGAAGCCTATGACACGGCCACGCTCGGGAGCGGGCCGGGAGTCACGTCTGGCACCGACCCATTTCTCGTGAACCGTGTGCCGGTCCAACTCAGCGACGGCATGATCTTCTTCAAGGCGAAGATGAAAGGCGGCATGAGGCTCGAAGACCTGGTGCGGCGCAGGATCACGGGATACTCGGGACCATAGCTGGCTCGGCTGGCGCCTCGCTGAATTCGCTGCGCCCGCAGAGAACGGAAACCGCC
>CAYUJA010000028.1:6040-12679 GCA_964444875.1 uncultured Acidimicrobiaceae bacterium
TGGCTCGGCTGGCGCCTCGCTGAATTCGCTGCGCCCGCAGAGAACGGAAACCGCCTCCGTCAGTTGGTGGACGGACCGGCCTTTGACCCGGAATTCGTCGTCTGCTCTACGAGGTCTTCGACACCGCTGGCGTCTGTCGTCGACTGTTCGGGAGGTCTGACGTCCAGTTCCTGGCTG
Source organism: uncultured Acidimicrobiaceae bacterium (assembly GCA_964444875.1). Lineage (GTDB taxonomy): Bacteria > Actinomycetota > Acidimicrobiia > Spongiisociales > UBA5794 > JAMBLL01. Next base: position 6,218 of record CAYUJA010000028.1, read on the forward strand.
TGCTCTCCTTCATAGCTGGCCCGCCACCTCTCGACCGTTGTCTCGACGGAGTTGCGAGTCCTGTGGAACCGCTCCGAGATCACAGGGATGAGCGCCCTTCGTTTGCCTTTGAGGATCACCACACCCGGTGCAACCGTGTGCCGCTCGGTCAGGATTCCTGTTGCTGTGGCTATCTGGGGCATCGTGGTCCTACCGGCTGTACCAGCCAACACGGCGAAGTCGATGCGACGTGCGACCGTGTCTGACAGCGGGTCTGAGATAGCGGGACCCGCCACGATGACAACATCGAACCTCTCGCGTGCGATGTCCATCAGGCTCCGCGAATTCGGAGAGGCTATCGCATCGATAGGGTCGTGTGTAGCGGCATCGATGTGGAGCGATGTGAGATGAGGAATCACCTGGGGTGTTGCGTCGATCAGGTCCTGGATCGCAGTGGTCGCCTCGGCGACGGGCAGGTTCCGAACGAGGATTCTCGTCAGGCTGGATGACTGGTCTCCGAACTCGACGAGCGTGTTCGGCTCATATGCGTTCGCATCGATGAGGAGGACGTCTCGACCGGCAACGGTGTAGGCGGTCGCGAGATCAGCCGCCAACTCCCCGACCTCGTCGCCGGCCGTCCTGACACCGAAGAACCCGACCACCGCGGGTTTCTCCTGGGTGATAGCGTCGATCGTTGCCCTGAAGGCTTGTATGTCGCGTCGCCGCCGCGACACAGACGTCGGGTACCAGATGTCCTGAGGGAGACCGTCGGAGCGATTGCGATCGATCTCACCGAGACTGGTGACCTTCTCGAGGGCGTCGGCTGCCCATACCGTCTTGCGTGCCCTGTCAAGGCCGATGAGGACGGTGGCGGCGATGAGTGCACCGAAGAGAAATCCAGCGAGAGCGAAGATAGAGACAGGTTTGGTCGCCGCCGTTGTGTCAGTCGCGATGGGTTCCTCGGAGAAACCGCCAGTTGAGCGACCATCTGCTACCTGTAGCAGATCCACATACTGTGCTTGGAGGTCGACTTGTTGTGCCTGCAACGCCTCGAGTGCGAGGGTGGCCACCGTGTCGAGTTCCTCGGCCTGGGGTGCCTCGGGAATCAGGCTGAGTTGCACGTCGAGACGAGTGAGGGCACGGGCATTCTCCTCGAACTCTTCGTTGAGTTCCTCGGTGCTTACCAGTTCCGGCTCAACGGGTGGGTCTTCCACTTCTGCGTTCGGGTCGGGCACGATGCCGAAGAAGTCGTCCGCGGTCGGGCGCAGTTCGGGGTTGAATACCCATATGCGAAGCTGTGTTTGGCGCTCATTGAGCGTGGAGATCTCGGTAACGAGTACAGAACGCGAACTTGTGATCTCTGGGTCCTCGGCCGGAGGTTCCTCGACAGTCAAATCATCGATCTCGGTCTGGAGTGATTCGATCTCCACGAGAAGCGATGCGATGCTTTCTTCGATCTGATCGATATTGAGTACGTCGGAACTGAGGCTCTGGTACTGGCTCCTCAGCTCAAGGGCCTGGGCGAGAGTTGCAGGGCCGTCTCGTCCTACGGCGGTGAACGTGAGGACGTTGTTCGTCCTATCCACCACGATCGCAAGGTTCGGGTTCTCCTTGAGCGTCTCTTCAAGCAACAGCTGTGCGCGTGTGCCCTCGGCCTGAGCGCTGATCTCAGAGCTTGTCGAGTTGGCGCCCTTGCCCTTGCCCCCACCGTCCGGTGTATCTGCACTCGTGAACTCGATGAACGTCACCGATGCCTCTCCAAGCCAGCTGGTCTTTATGTCCCTGTTTTGGCTGAGGGCTATGTATGTCCCGATGACCGCGCCGATGACCGCAATCAACACGACGATCCACCACTTGGCGCGGAGGACATTGAGGCTCTTCCCGATTTCCATTCTGGCCTACCTCGGTCCTTGTCAGTTGGCTTCAGATATCAGCGGCACGAGGTCGGGCTGCACCTCGCCCGGCCACGGCTCGTTAGACACGTCAAGGAGACGTTTCTTCAACTCGTCTACGGAGCAGTCGTGTGCCAGAAGTTCTAGCTCCGTTACCACACCGCAGAGTGCCACCCTACCTGGCTGGCCAGGACGTGCAACCCGTATCTTGTTCAATGGACTCGGCATGAGGGGCTCGATAGAGAGGATCTCTTCATGCTTTTCGCCTGGTCGGGTACCGATGATCTTGACCTCGATGTCCCTTCCTGGAACGAGCCCGGCGAGCCGGATCATGCGTCGTGCGAGATCCCCGATGCGAACGGGTTCCCCCATGTCGAGGACGAACACCTCACCGCCGTCGGACAACGCAGAAACTTGCAACACGAGTTGTACCGCTTCGTCCACGGTCATGAAGTACCGGAGCATCTCGGGGTCGGTCACCGTCACGGGTCCACCGTTCTGGATCTGTCGCATGAAGGTTGGCACGACGGACCCCCGAGAGCCGAGAACGTTCCCGAACCGCACGGCCGTGTGGGTGCAGGCGCCGTTGTCGCTGTCTTGGGCCGCTTGTGTCAGCATTTCGGCGATACGTTTCGATGCGCCCATGGCACTCGTTGGAGCGACCGCTTTGTCGGTCGAGATGAGAACGAAGTTCGAGACCCCATGGCTGTGGCACGCATCGAGAACATTGGCGGTTCCTGTGATGTTCGTCTTGACCGCTTCCGCAGGGCTCGTCTCCAGGATCGGTACGTGCTTGTGAGCCGCCGCGTGGAAGACCACGTCCGGCTTGAAGTCGGCGAATATCTTGTTGAGCTGGCCTACGTCGCGGATGTCGCACAGTGCGGTCGTGAGGTTCGCCGCGCCGTCGTGGTCGTCGCGCCACGAAAGTGTGCCGTCGTAGAGGTGCGTCTCGTCGTGGTCGAGAGCGAGTACGGCTGCCGGATCGAACTGGAGGATCTGGCGCGTGATCTCGACGCCGATCGACCCACCGGCACCTGTGACGAGGAGACGCTTCCCTGCAAGGAGGTTCGAGACCGGCACCAGATCAGTATCCACCGCGGGGCGCGGCAGCAGATCAGATACCGCAACGTCTCGTGCGTCTTGGAGCCGTGCCTCGTTGGAGAGAACATCCTCTAGTTGAGGAACGATGCGCAGTCTGACGTCGACCTCGAGGAACCTGTCCACCAGGTCACGGATCTGGTTCGCGTCGAGGTGTTCAGCGATCAGTATCTGTCTGATGTTCAGGTCTTCCACGATCGTGGGGATCTCCTCGAGGGTGCCCAGGACGGGCAAGTCGGCGATACGCTTGCCCGTGTGGTGGCTTTGCGTTGAGATGAAGCCAAGGACGTCGATCGCTTGTTCGTCGCGATTTCCCTTGCGTGCGACTTCTGCTGCAGCCTTCCCGGTGCCGATCACCAGCGTCGGCTCGATGCCGCCGAGGTCGAGTGTTCTGCGGAACGAGAACATCCTTGCCCTGAAGCGCGTCAAGCCCATACCACCCACGGAGAACGCAGCGCCGAGCACAATCACGCCGACCGGAATCAGTCGAGCCCCCGAACCCGTTACTCCCTGAACCGTCAACACGCCGACAAGTACCGCTACCCCGGCGCTGAAACCTCCGATCAGGAGTCGCATCGCTTCCTCGACAGAGGCGTATTCCCATTCGTGCCCGTACACGCCGGCAACGAGGTTCAGGGCGAGGTGAATCACAACGATGGTGGGAAGGAGGATGAGGAATCCGGAACGGAAATCGGAGATCTCGACGGGGGCATCCAGGCTACGCACTCCCATGGCGGCCGAATACGAGACGACGACGGTCAGGGCGTCGATAGTCGCGAATGTCAGGTCAGAGCGAAGCCGTGCCGATGCACGAGCCACCTTCAATCCGAATGCCGCAAAGGACATTGAGAATTTCGATTGAGGTGAATCCACTACCGATGATTTATCTTTTCCCCGCACCCCGTCTCCCCTCTAGCCCTGGTGTCGATGCCTAGGTGTGGTACACCTTGTGAGACACTCCGCCAATGACGTATGTTAGCAGAAAGCCACTGAAGTGCCAGGGAAATATAGGAATGTTTTAGCTCCGAATTAACCGAAGGTCTGCACCATCGCTCGCGTGGCTCACACCGTCACGGATCGTCCCACTCGAGAGCGTGCTGAGACTCTCTCTGCGCAGATCCATCCCTGGGAGTCTCCTGGTAGGGATCGTGCAGCAGAAGCGTGCGGACAGGAATTTGTAAAGTATTTCCAGCCCCTCGGGTGTTCTCCGTTTTCGGCACTTGGTCCCGCGCTACAGCCACGACACGATCCATCTCGGTTCTGGTGTCTCGATCCGGGAGGCGGTTCTTCGAACGGGTCGGTCTCTGACCGTCTGGTTCGTGTGCTGTTTCGTTGTGAGCGGTTTAGCAACGGCTTAGGGATGCCTTAGCGCTCCGTATGTTCATCTCAGATGTGTTGCTGTCGTCGTGTCTGGTCATCCCGACCGAGGTACGGTCAGTCGTCCATGACGAGTCCCCGCTACGATCACGAAACACGTGAGGAGTGCCACATGTTTATCTTTCGCCGCAGCCATGGTTCTGTCGAATCTCGCGGCGATGTCGCGATGATCGGTGGTTTCGCGACGACCAGGGTGATGTTTGCTGTGCTGGTGCTCGTTGGCGCTGTGTTCGCTGTGTCTGTCGTGTTGTTGGCCAGTGGGCCTGGTGTGTCTGCGGCGACGACCAGGGTGCTCGTCGATGGTGAGAACTTCCCCAACGGGTTCACGGTTCCTGCCGGTGAGGTCTGGGAGTTCGACCCGAACGCCGACGTCAAGGTGACGACGTCGGGGAACGTGGTCGTGCTCGGAACGCTTCGTATGCGTCCGAGCAACGGGTCTGTCGAGCAGTTCCTGCAGTTCACCGGCATCGACGAATCGAAGTTCGTCGGTGGTGGGCATTCACGTTTGACTACCCCGAACGACATCGGCCTGTGGGTCGAGGACGCCGGTGTGCTCGATATCTCGGGTACGCCGGTCACCCCGTGGTCGTATGAATGGGAGAGCGATTGGTCCGCTGCAGATGACATCGTCGCTGCACCGAACACGCCCGGTGACTACATCACGTTCAAGCAGGTCAACAGCGCCGCAGACGTTCCGAAGGCGAACACACTCGGTTACAAGTCGGAACTGTTGAACCTGACGCGCAACGTGCGGATCGAGGGCACACCGGGCGGCAAAACCCACATCTTCATCCACGCACCTGATGCCACGGTGCCACAGACCGTCGAGTATCTGGCCATCCGGTACGTCGCCCCCTGGGTGGGTGGGGATCCCGGTGAGACGAATCTCGACGCTACGGGCCGATACGGTCTCCACTTTCACCGCAACGGCTACGCAACGGCAGGTTCCGTGGTCACGGGTGTCGTCGTACGCGACACCGGCAACCATGCCTTCGTCCCCCACGCATCCCATGGCATAACGTTGACGGATACGATCGCGTACAACACGACGAGTGCCGCATACTGGTGGGACGAGTCGAACGCCGAGCAGTGCGGCGATGTCGATGGTTGCAACGAGACGTTCGATCTCGTATACGACTCGGTGGTCGCTGCCGACAATCTTGCTTCTCCGGTGAAGAACATCCACGAGTCGACCGCCATACGGGTCGGTGGTGGGAAGAACCTCACGATCAAGGACTCCGTGGTCGTCGGTATGAACGGGACTACTGGGGCGAACACGTCGGCGTACAAGTGGCCGTCCAAAGACCGGGGCGTGTGGACGTTCACGAACAACATCGCTCACAACAACAAAGGGTCTGGCATCTTCGTGTGGCAGAACGGCGCGGGTGACGAGGACGAGAACCATGTCATCGAGGACTTCACCGCCTACTACAACGCCAAGGCGGGTGTCGACCACGGCGCGTACGGGAACCCGTTCGTGTACAGGAACCTCACGCTGCTCGAGAACGCTACGGATCGGCAAGGCGACGAAAAGAACGCCGCGATTCAGTCGCATGCCCTTGGAAAGTCGTCCGCTACCACGACGGGTCCAGGTGCGACCGATACCCAGGTCTGGGACGGTATCGACACGGGTGGCGCAAGGCTGCTCGTGCAGTTCCACGGCACACCGGGGAAGGCGGTCAGGTTCATCGATTGCGACTTCTCTGAGGTCGTGTTTGCGGAAGGTCCCAATGGAGAGCCTGGGGCGTACGACTTCATCGACTGTGGCCTCAACGTCGCCCAATTCGACCGGGCGGACATCGACAAGGACACCGTGATCAGGGTCCAGAACGGCGGTTCGGCGTACAAGCTCGTTGGTACCGGCAACAAGCAGATCATCAGTGTCTTCTACGACGGTTCACAGCCGCCGCCACCACCGCCGCCGCCACCGGACCCGGGTGGGTCGGGGTTCGTGGATGTCAGCGGCTCGATCTTCGCGCTGGATATCGAGTGGTTGGCAGCTGAGGGCATCACGAAGGGCTGTAACCCGCCGACGAACGACAAGTTCTGTCCGGATGGCAAGGTGACGCGTGGTCAGATGGCTGCGTTCTTGAACAGGGCGCTTGCTCTGCCCCCT
>CAYUJA010000029.1:0-12620 GCA_964444875.1 uncultured Acidimicrobiaceae bacterium
GCGCCGGCAACGGCGCCGAACAGCGACAGGAAGGCAGCAGCGAAGGCGATACCTCTCGCCCAGGACCGGAGCTCCCTGCGCTCCCCCCGATGCGCCATCTCGGTGAACGGCGGCAGGATCCTGGCGATCAGGTTGTATCCAAGGGTCAGCGGGGCCCGTGCGATGAGGAGGGTCGCGTACGTCACGGAGAACTCCGCAGCGGTGGCGCCGAGCCTGGACGCGACGAGGGGGCCTGCGAGGAGCAGCGCCTGGGACGCAGCGGCTGAAAGCACGAGTCCCGTGAGCAGTCCTCGCTCGGAATCGGCTGAGGGCGGCCCACCCTCGCGGTCCTGGACGTGGTCTGGCACACGCCACGGCCGCCAGAACAAGATCACGAAGGGGCCGAGGATGTGTGCCCAGGCAAAACCCGTGACGGACGGTGCGATGATCGCCACGCCGATGGCGAGGACCAACCGCCACACGGATGCGGTCGCCGACACGTAGCCGTACGCACTGAATCGGCGATAACCGGCGAGATACCCGCGCCCGACGGCGAAGAAGAAGTGCAGCACCACGGTCAACAGGACGAACATCACGAACTCGCGCCGCGACGTGAAATAGTCGTCACCGGCGACCCCGACCACTATCGCTGCAGCGGCAGCAGTCGATGCTGCGAGGGCCAGCGCTCGCAACGGCACGACCCAGCCGCGGAATCCCAGGGTGAGACGTCGGATGACGAACTGCTCGATCGGTAGCAACACGACCACGAACGCAAGGAAATGTGCAGTGAGGAGGATACCTATCGGCGCGAACCCCTGTTCACCGAGCGACCGCCCCCCGATGAACTGATACGCATACCCACCGACGCCAGCAACAAGGCTGCCAAGGACGATGTCAAGCGTTCCGTCACTACGCAAATATGCGTATCGGCCGGACGGCTTGTCTATCGGTTGGTCTTCAGATCTCTGGACTTCTGCGTCTTCGGCCACGGTCCCTCACATAGGCGAGCAAGAGGATACCGGTCGATGCCTCCGAGCAACCGACCAACGCGATCCTGAAAGAACGGACTATTCGAACATCACTCTTACCATGGCGACTTATGGACGATCAGAGCACGACACACTCGGCGCGGCCGCTCATCTCTGCCGTCCTGTCCGGCATCCTCCCAGGCGCAGGACACTTCATGGCGGGCGATGCGCGAAAAGCGCGAACCCTCCTCATTATCGACCTGGCCATCTTCGCGATCCTGGCGTTCTTCTTCCGCAACAAGGTGTCGATACTCACCGCCTGGATCCAGCCGACCTCGCTCGCACTGATGATGATCGGGAACATCCTGCTCCTCGGCTACCGGCTCTGGGCCGCCGACGACGCGTACCGTACCTCACAGGGTCCCCAGCGGTCCTCGGATTCAGCATCCCGCCTGGTGGTACTCGGCGGAGGGATCGTCCTCGGGTTCGTCCTGCTCACACCCCATGTCGTGTTCGGCTACTTCGACGTCGTCCAGTACGACCTGATCACGTCTGTCTTCGGAAACTCCGCAGCCGCCGCATCTCCAGCCGAGATCCCAGCCCAGACACCTCCCGTCACGGATGCGACAGGCCAGACCGTCACGACCGAGCCAGGGTCGCTGACCGATGAGACGGTCGTCGTCTCCCAGGGAGACCCGTGGGACGGCGTGGACCGACTCAACATCCTCCTCATCGGAGGTGACTTCGGAGAGGGACGCACGGGCATTCGCACAGACACGATGATCACGGTATCCATCGACCCCGCGACCGGCGAAACAGCCATGTTCTCGGTGCCGCGCAACTGGACCCAAGCACCGCTTCCCGAGGGGATGGGTGTGTGGGACTGCGACTGCTATCCGGAACTGATCAATGAGCTATGGGTCGCCGGAGAGCGGTATCCCGACGCCTTCCCCGGTCCGGGTACGCCGTCAGAGAACGCCGTGAAGGGTGTCATCAGCGAGTTCCTCGGGATCCCCATCCATTACTACGCCATGGTCAACCTCGACGGCTTCGTCGACATCGTCGACGCTCTTGGAGGTGTCGAGATATACGTGCCGACAGCGGTCATCGATGACAAGTACCCGAACGAGGATGGAACGACCACCGAACGCATCGACATCCAACCCGGCTGGCAGAAGTTCGATGGGCACCTTGCGCTTGCATACTCGCGGTCCCGCAACCAGGACAGCGACTACTACAGGATGAACCGTCAGAGGTGCGTCATCGAAGCGATGATGGAACAAGCGAACCCGACCGACCTCCTCTTGAACTTCGGCAAGTTCGCAGAGGTCATCAAAGAGACGATGATCACCGACATACCCGTAGAAACGTTGCCGGCCCTCGTCGAACTCCTTCCGAAGGTGGACCTTGAGAACGTCGTATCGATCCGGTTCATCCCACCCGAATACCATCTCAAGTACCGCGATGACGGGAAACCGGGCCGCATTGCGAACATCGAACTGGTGCAGGAGCACGTCCGACTGGTCCTCGACGACCCGGAACGCGCGGTAGCCGAACTCGGCCTCGAGCAACTCGACGACCTATGCGCTCCGCCGCCGGACGCTCCGGAACCAGGGGCCTGATTCGCCGGCGGCACGCTGACTGTCGACACCGGAGCATGCACTACTGTTGTTGGCTGAACTCCAGAGATGAAGGAACACCCTGACATGGCATATCGCAAACGTTCGGCTCTCGTGGCTGGGACGATCACGGGCGTACGATTCGCCGTCAAGTCCTATGAACCGAGCCTCATGCCACGTTCGGCGATCGACCAGGGCATCATCACCGGGGGAAGTTTCTTCACGGGCTTCGTTTCCGGAGCATTGTCGGGCAAGATCATCGGGTTCCTGCCCGTGTTCGGGTCGTCGTCGGGTCTTCGCCTCGCCGGCATTGCGACTGCAGGCATTCGTTCTGCCCAGATGCTCCGTGCCCAACTCGATCCCGAGGACGCTCCGCACTCGAGTATCGCCGGATGGGCTGAGATGGGAGGTGAGGTCGTAGGATCTCTCGCCCTGTCGGGGATCGCGGAAGGGGCCAACGTTCCAGCGGCCAAGCTCACGACGGTGGGAGCGATCGCCCTCGGAAGCGCCGCGGACATCCAAACCGCCTTCTCCCACCGTGACGACGCACCGGACGCCGCGTACATGCTCACATCGATCGGCGTCGCTGCCGCGATGAACGCGGTGGTCGCCGGACTCGCGGGGATCGTCGTTATCGGCACCCGCTTACCGCGAAGGTTCACGCGCTCGCGAGGCATCGGAGTCCTCCTCTCCGTCGCTGGAGGCGCCCTGACCATCGGTGGAGTGGCGTTGGCGATGAAGATCGCCGCGTCGAAGGTTCTGCGCGACATCGAAGCGGCGAACGCACAGACCGAGATCGCATACGCCGAGCCACCCTCACACTCCACGGTATCGGGTAGCCCATTCAGCCTTGCACCCTACGAAACCCTCGGGTTACAGGGGAGACGACTGGTTTCGGAGGCAACTCCACACGACGCGTTCGTCGAGGTCATGGGGACGGCACCGGACTCTGACCCGGTACGTGTCTTCGTCGGCATGGAGACCGCCGCGTCGGAGTTCGACCGCATCGAACTCGCCATCCAGGAACTGCGCAGGGCAGGCGGTTTCGAGAAGTCCACGATCATCGCAGCCTCACCGGCAGGAACCGGCTACGTCAACTACATCGCGGTCGAAGCCGCTGAACTGATGGCGCTCGGCGATGTCGCAACCATCGCGATCCAGTACGGCGGCCTGCCCTCGATGCTGTCGATGAACCGGATCGAAGAAGCAACATCCCTCTACGCGCAACTACTGACGAGGTTGCGCACCGAGATCGACCGCCTCGACCGCGGCATCCAACTGGTCGCATACGGCGAGAGCCTCGGTGCGCTCACATCCCAGGACGGCGTCAAAGCAGCATCCAATGGCGAACATCTCGTCGTCGACGCTGCACTCTGGGTCGGCACACCGCAGGGGTCGGCCCTCTTTGCAGAACTAACCATCGACGAAGATGTGCCTGTGTACGACAACTTCGATGCGTACCTCGACTCAGCTCCGGCGACCAACCCTGGCCCGAAGGTCACATTCCTCAATCACGACAACGACCCCGTTACGAAGTTCAGCCCCGAGGATGCCTGTCAGATGCCGGCATGGCTCGAACCCGTCGATCGGGGACGGGGCACCAACCCGTACCAGAGGTGGCTCCCAGGCATCGCCTTCTGGCAGGGGCTGATCGACACCAAGAACGCCGCGACCGTGGTCCCTGGTGAGTTCTATTCGACGGGCCACGACTACAGGGCCGATCTCGCAGAGTTCGTGCGTCTCGCCTACGGATTCACAGACGTCACCGATGAACAGATGGAGCGAATCGAGCAGCGTCTCAGGGCTTCAGAGATCCGGCGCTCCGACGCGATCGAGCAGGGCCGGGTACAGTAGTCAGCCGACAGCATCCCCCTGCCGTGAGGGATAACAGAGGAGCCCTGCGACGATGTAGGGGGATCAGCCGATCAGATCACAGATCACAGATCACAGATCGGCGGGGCATCTGGAAGCGAGCTTGCGAGCGTTCTGGCATCTGGCCTCTCTTTCTCACGCCGCTTTCGCTACGGCTTCCACCACCGCACGGCGATGAACGAGGATCTGTTCGTAGACATCACCGAACGACCGGGATCGCGCGAATCCACGAATCGCTCTGCTGGCCAACACGCCACGTTCAACGATGGCGATCAAGGCGAAGAGCTGGATGGGCAGCAGCAGCACAATAGCCGCGAACCCGCTCGTGCCGCCCGCCTGCCATCCGACCCACACCCAGAAGCCCCAGGTGATGATGAAGACGAAGAGCGCTCCGAGCGGCTTGATAGTCGCCATCATCGCATCAGCGACTCTCAGCCTTCCGATCAACCAGACGATCCCCATGGGGATCGCGTTGACGATCGCTCCCGCAAAAGCGAACGGGACCAGGACGAGGCCGATGATCAGTGACCTGATCATGTAGGCGAGGAACGACTTTCCCGTGTTGAGACCCGACATCAGCATTTCATCGTCGAACCCCATAGCATCGAGGTCGGCCTGGTACACGTCCATCGCCTCGCTCACCGCTCCGCGATCTTCCTCCGACGCATCATCGAGCAGCCGAGCAAGGCGCTCCTTGTCCCCGTGCCCGACATCGATCCCACCATCGACATCGCCAGAGCGAAGCGCTACGTCCGATGCACCGGCCAGCGACTTCGCTACGAGCCAGCTCTCGAAGTCCGGAGCAGCATCGCGAAGTTTCGTCTCCATCACGTCGGTGAGCGCGCGAACGAGTTCCCTGTTCGAGGCGTCCTCAGCGTCGCCCGGCGCGACGTTGTCGGCTACGAACTCGTCGAGGTCGATCTCCCAACCGATGTCGATGAAGACCTCCGACCGGAGCGCTGCCTTGTTCTCATAGTGGATGCCCGCACTGAGCAGCTTGATACCCGTCACGCCAGACGCACGAGCACCCAATACGATCCGAGCCGAACCCGTCTTGATGCGAGCGATCGAAGGATCGTCGACGGTGATGCCTTCCGGGAAGATCGTGACAAGATCGGACTCGGCGAGCGCTTCATAAGTGGAAGCGAACATGGTGTCGTTCGAGGTCGGTCCACCGTCATCAGATTTGTGGACAGGGATCGCCCGTACCCACTTCATCAGGCTCTTGACGATCGGGTACTTCCAGATGACATCCCGTGCGATGAAACGCGGTACCCGGTCCATCGCATGGATCAGGAGCAGCGGGTCGGTGAACCCTCCGAAGTGGCTGGAATTGGCGAGTTGGGGGCCACGAGCGGTCAGGTTCGGTGCTTGACGCACTTCGACCCTGTGGTACAGACCGGCGACCGCCCACCACACGAGCTTCTTGATGATTCGGGTCCTTCGGCTCACGCCTGTACCTTCGCCGGGTGAACGGAACGATACTCGGTCATAGGCCGGCGGCACCAAGCCTTCGCTCGACATTCCGCCTGGTGGCCCCGAGCAGGACCTTGAGGATGAACCCCACCGCCCCGGACACGACGGCGACGACGAACCATGCCTCCAGGCCCGGAAGCGTGAGCTCGAAGAGTCGCCTCGCCAGCGGAATGGCAAGAACCACCAGTAAACCCCCGAACATCGTGCCGATCAGCACCATATTGCGTTTCGACACGGGACTCAGGAGTTCACCGAGGATGACCAGTCCGAGAACGACCATCAGGATCGTCGCGCCCGTGCGCGACTGTTCGAGCGTGAACCCGAAGCGGTCGACACGGCTGAGCGCAAAGAAGCCGAAAAGGGCAAGCCCCGATACGAGCCCCGCTGGTATCGCGAATGACAGAACCCGTGCGAGGAACCCCTGTTCGATCGGTCGGCGCTGGTCCTCGAAGGACAACACGAACGCTGGAATACCGATCGTCAGGGCACCCACGAGCGTCATGTGCCGCGGGAGAAAGGGAAACGACAATCCGACGACACCGATCAGGAGGGCGAGCATCGTGGCGTACACCGTCTTCGTCAGGAACAGCGACGCCACACGCTCCATGTTGGCAACGACCCGTCTCCCCTCTGCGACCACCTCGGGAAGCGCAGCGAACCGGTTGTCCATCAGGACGATCTGTGCGACCGCATGCGTCGCACCGGTCCCTGCACCCATGGCTATCCCCATGTCGGACTGTTTCAGAGCGAGCACATCGTTGACCCCGTCACCGGTCATCGCTACGACCTGCCCATTCTCCTGAAGCGCCGATACGATGTCACGCTTCTGGTCCGGTTTCACGCGGCCGAAGACATCGGTCTCTATGGCTATCGCATCGAACGACGCTTCAGAAGCATCCGGCATCGTCGTCGCGTCGACGACATGGTTCGCGTCGACCCCCACATGCCGTGCCACAGCGGCGACCGTGTCGGCAGCATCGCCGGATATCACCTTCACCTGGACGCCCTGGTCTGCGAAGTAGGCAACCGTCTCCCTTGCATCTGGCCTGACCTCTTCTGAGAAGACCAGGAGCAGTCTGGGTGTCCCCGCAACTGCCATCCCCTGTGCAACTGACTCCGCGGTCGTGTCGCAAACGACGAGAACCCGGTCGCCGCGGCTGGTGAACGAACCGATCGTGTCTGCAAGGTCCTGTCTGTCTGAGACACCGAGCACGAACTCAGGAGCACCGAGCGTCCATGCGGAGCCGTCGGCGAAGGCGACGGCAGATGTCTTCCTCTCCGAAGAAAAGGCCATACGTGAGGTGACCTCAGGTGGTGTGCTCGCCGGGAACTTCGCCAACAGCGCCTGCATCGTGGCATTCGGGTCGGGATCTGCGGTGGCGATGGATGAGAGCACGCCCGGCGCGTCGATGTCAGCTTCGCCGAGTACGACATACTCGCTGAACACGATCTCACCCGATGTCAACGTTCCTGTCTTGTCGACACAGACGGTGTCAACCCTGGCGAGCGTCTCAACGGCCGGAAGTTCTTGCACGAGCACGTTGTGCTGGCCCAGACGAACGACCGCAGCCGCCAGCGATACCGATACCAACAACACGAGGCCCTGGGGCACCATGGCAACGACTCCTGCGACGGAACCGACGATGGCATCAGTCACCGCCTGACCGGTTTGCATCTGCCCGTAGAACAGAAGGGCGGATGTGGGGATGATCAGCCAGGTGACGATGATGAGGATGCGGTCTATCGACCTCTGTAGTTCGCTCTTGGACAACGTGAAGCGCTTCGCATCGGCAGACAGCTTGTTCGCGTATGATTCGGCGCCCACCGCCGTCACGCCGACACTGCCTGTACCAGCGACCACGAACGACCCGCTCATCACTGCTGCACCTTCGCCCTTGAGTATCGATTCGGATTCGCCGGTGAGCAGGGCCTCCGACACCTCGAGGCCTTCGCTCGACAGCACCACTCCGTCGACCGGGATCTGTTCGCCTCTCCCGATGACGATCGTGTCGCCAAGGACGATCCTGCAGGCATCGAGTTCGGCATCGCCATCTGAACGCCGCACCGTCACCGTTGGGGTGTTGAGGAGTTGGAGTTTGTCCAGCGTGCGCTTGGCCCGAAGCTCCTGGACGATCCCGATGAGGGCGTTGGAGATCATCACCAGCCCGAACAGGGCATCACCGATCTTCCCGAACATGAAAATGAGTACGAGCATCACCGAGATGATCGCGTTGAACCTCGTGAAGATGTTCGCACGCAGGATGTCGCGTACCGACCTCGATTCGGCGGAATCGACGACGTTCGCTTGACCTGCCTTCTTGCGCGTCGCGACCTCTTCAGGTGTCAGCGGGTGGTAGTCGGGCGCTGCTGCGACGACCCGGCCGTCAGGCGCCACCAAAGGTGTCCTCGTAGTCGCCCATGGCAGCAGTCACGACCGCATACGCGTGTTCCGCCCCGTATATCAAGGGGATCTCGACCGTGGTGGGCTGGTTCGGGATCGTTTTGTACGTCAGGAAGTAGTGCTCCATCCTCGTGACGAGCGCAGGTGGAAGGTCTGCGATATCCGTGATACCGTCCCATACCGGGTCCCCGGCAAGTACGGCGACGATCTTGTCATCTGCTTCCCCCCCATCGATCATCTGGAATCCGCCGATGACCCTGGCACGCACCAGTATCTCGACACGGTCGATCGGCCGTTCCGACACGACGCATATGTCGAGCGGGTCGCCGTCGGCCTTATCCACCTGATCCACCAGCGCAGCAACACGTTCGTCGCAGTAGGTCCTCGGGATGAACCCGTACAGGACCGGTGACGAGGAGGAGCCTGTTTGTGGGCGGTCGACCTTCAGATAGCCGGTCTCTTTGTCCACTTCGTACTTGATGACATCGAACGGGGTTATCTCAATGAACGCGGTCACATGGACGGGTGCACCATCGCCGGCGGTCAAGCCGTGCCACGGGTGCGGACGCCATCTATAGAAGGGCGCGGGGAATGCCATACACCATGTTTACCACATGCACGGTTCTTGCGCGACATTCCGACATCGTCCCTGCACGGTTCGCCCGCGGTCCGGGTCAGTTCGAAAGCGCTGCGTGGGCCGTCGCGTGCACCGCTTGTCCGAGGGCAACGACGGTTTCGGTGCCGGCACCATCCGGGATGTCGGACACCACCAGCTTCGCCCCGTACCAACCCTCGGTGTTCCACGAAGCGCCGGCGGGCAGTTCGACCTCAGCCCATGCCTCGTCGAACGGCCACGGGTTCGCATAGAAGTACGCGTCACCGGTCGGGTACCAGCCGATGGCGATCTGAGCGCTGGTCGGTGTGCCGTCGTAGTCCACCATCTTGTCTGAGAACCACTCGGTAGCGATGTCGAAACCGTGCGGCCACAGATGGGGCCCTGTGATCTCACCGTCCATCCCTGTGTTGATCTGCCTGAACGCATCGGCAACCGATGTTGCAACGTCGAGGAACGCTGCTGCGTGGGCAGGGTCGTACACCTGAGCAGAGTCATCATCGTATCGGGAGGCATCCACGGCGATGGACGATCCATGTTCTGTCGCGATAGCTGCGATCGCCTCACCGACCTCCCTGGGAGCCGGGCCGTTGGGGAGGTCGAACACGCGAGTCGTGTCGCCTGCCGTGATCACGATCTGGTTCTTTTCGAGGTCGATCGTCGATACCACTTCCGAACCATCGCTCAGCGGCGTTCCAGCGGCGACCAGACCCTGTGGAGTCACCTTCATCGCAACCTGGGCCCATCTCGGATGTGACGGCGCCCCGGCCCGAGGAAGTGCGGTGACAGCATGTGCGTATCGCTGCAATGTCGCTCTGGTCGCTTCCCACTCCTGCGGCAAAGACGTGATACTCATCGTGGACCCTTCATTCGACTGATGAGTACAACCAGACTCGATGCCCGAGATTCCGGGCTTATGTGGCGCTTCGGATCTGACCGGGGTGTGGCCTCGGAACGTAGTACGTGCTACGAGGATGCGCGGATAGGGAGTCGTCGTTTTCCGTTCTCCGTTCTCAGTTTTCCGACCGACAGTACGAACGTGCCCCCTCCGCCTCGCAAGCTCGGCACCTCCCCCACTGCGTGAGGGAGGAAACAAGAGGAATCTCTCCCCCGGTCCTGCGGGGGAGATGGGCCGAGGAACGAGGGCCAGAGAGGGATCCGACAACAGCCACTCTCTATCGACGGGTTCTCGTACCCAGTGATACGTACTACCGGCTTCTAGCCTCCCCGGCTCTAGGCGACCCTGCTCATGTCGCGCCGCCGGTTGCGGGTTCGGTCCCGCTGCGAGTATCGGGTTCGTCCGCCCAGTCGTCATCGTCGTGGTGGCCCATGGCGCGGGCGATCGAAACACCGATGTAGACGATGATGCCGACCGAGATACCGAAACCGAACGTCGTGAAGGCGATCGTCGAGAAGGCGAAACCACTCGGCTCCACACTCACCGTCACGATCCCTTGCGGATGCAACGTCGTGAGGTACTCGCCTCCAGCCGTTGCGTTGATGACGATGACGGTCATCTCGCCCGTCGGAACGGACCAGTCTCCGATGTTGTGCACGACGGAATCCCGGTTGTCGATCGTCAGCGTGTCACCGTCGTTGAACGTCCACACGGGCGGTACCTCGAGGACGTTGTCACCTCCCGCAATGGCCAGCGCAGAGCCGTCGGGGACTATGAGGAGGACATCGGTCGGTTCCGCGACACCACGGGTGTAGAGCACAAGCGCGATCGCCGAGAGCACGAACATGATCAGTGTCGCTCCTGCGATGAACACCAGCAGTTCCACGAGGCGGCGCCACGCCGGGATCTTCCTACGTTGGTGTGTCACAGAGAACGCTCACCTTCCCGATGCCGCACATGCGCGTGCCCGACGGGTGCTGGCTGCGGGCATACTCAGAACAGATAGAGCGTCGGGTAGATGATCACCCAAGCGAGGTCGACGAAGTGCCAGTACTTCACGACACCTTCGACCCCCCAGTACTCCTTGGATCCGTAGTGCCCCCTCAAACCGAGCACGAGCACGATCGTCAGCCCGATCAGGCCCGTAATCACATGGAACGCGTGCAGGCCGATCAGCATGAAGTACGAAGTGCCGTACGGGGTCTCTGGCGGATACGCCTCGACGGCTTCTTTCAGCTCGATCGTCACACCACCCAGGAAGATGATGCCCATCGCGATCGTGAACAGCGTGAACAGGATGAAGTTCTGCCGATGGTTGTGCTTGATGGAGATCTCGGCGAGATATGCACTGATCGAAGATATGAGCAGCACGATCGTGAGCCCGAGTGCAAGTGCCTGGTTCAACTCCTCCGGCTTGAAGGTGCCAGTTGTGAACCAGCGGGCCGACAGGAACGCTGCGAAGAGGAACATCTCAGAGACGATGAACAGCCACAGGCCGATGCGGTTCGCCTTCGGCTGGAAGGACGTGTCCTGGTGATACTCACCGTGGGTGTCGTCGTGGGATTCGGCCGTCACGTCTTCAGGGGTCGTGTCGAGTGTCGTCATCAGTGATCATCGCTCCACAGCGCGCGAACGTGCATGAACGTGTCGAGGATGATCCAACCCTTGACCGCCACGAACGGAAGGAGCGGCAACAGCGGGTTCGCCAGTTCGGTGGCGATGAAGAACTCGATGACGGTGAGTACCGTGAGGATCACAGCGGCGATCACACCTTTGCGTGTCTCCTTCTTGATCGCGCCGTTGTCTATGGCGTGTTGCTCCGCCGTCATACCAGCACTCCCTCCTCATCGGGAGACCCATCATCTCCTGGGTCCTCGGGCCCTTCTTCATCGGGGAAGTGGGCGTGTACGGATCCCTTGACACCGTATGCGTAGGGGTGGCCGATGACGACAGGCTGGGACGTGAAGTTGTGCTGCGGCGGCGGAGACGGGATGAGCCACTCGAGCGTGCGGGCGTTCCACGGGTTCGGACCGACCTTCGGCCCCCAGATCGCCGAGTACACGAGGTTCCCGACGAGCAGCAGGAAACTTGCACCGAGGATCAACGCAGAGACCGACGCGAACTTGTTCGCACCCTCGAAGGCAGCCGGGTAGTCGCCGACCCTGCGGTTCATGCCGTTCATCCCCGCCCAGAACAGGGGGATGAACGTGAAGTTGAACGCGACGGTGACCCATATCGCAAAGATCTTGCCTGCGGTTTCGTTGTACATCCGCCCTGTGAACTTTGGGAACCAGTAGAACATCGCCGCCAGCAGCGCGAAGATCGACCCGCCAACGATCGTGTAGTGGAAGTGTGCAACCACGAAATAGGTGTCGTGTAAGTGGATGTCCGTCGCGACGTCGGCCAGGAAGATCCCGGTGATGCCACCGATCGTGAAGTTGAACAGCCACCCGAACGCGATCACAAGGGGCGTTCGGAACCACATCTTGCCTTGCCACAGCGTGCCGAGTATCCCGAGGAAGATGACGCCGGTCGGAATCGAGATCGCCTCGGTCAGGATCATGAACGGGCCGTGGAGGAAGTTCGCCATTCCGGACGTGAACATGTGGTGCGCCCACACGACCACGGACAACCCAACGATCGTGAACAGCGATGCGACAACGGCTTTGTATGCGAACAAGGGTTTTCGGGCGAACGTGGTGACGATCTCGAGGATCACACCGAACCCCGGCAATACCATGATGTACACGGCGGGGTGCGAATAGAACCAGAAGATGTGCTCGTACAGCAAGGC
>CAYUJA010000030.1:0-12464 GCA_964444875.1 uncultured Acidimicrobiaceae bacterium
AGGGCCGGATCAGTGGCAACGCACAGTTCCCGAGAGCCCCCCTGCGGCGCCTGGGCGCCGCGTCCCCCCGCTTCGCAAGGGGACCAGAAAGAACCCGGCAAGCTCGGACGGGCAGTGACCTCAGGTCTTCGGGTCTACCGAGGAAGCCTCGGTCGAGTCGACGACACCGTGGAGGTTCGCCTGCACACCACTGCCACCCACGGAGAGGCGATGCGGCCCACTGACAACGATGATCGATGTGTCGCTGAGCGCTTTGGCCACACGCCACTGTCCGAGGACACGGGTTTCGCGCATTGCATGGGTCGGCACGACGATGATGTCAGTCGACGTCACATTGTCCAGGGCCGTGGCACGCCAGCGAGACGTCTGGCGGATCTCGATGGTGTTCTCGTCGTCGAGCATGGGTTCTATGGCGGTCCGATCGCGTGTCACGACGACTAACGAGACATCCTTCCTCGCCGACAGCCTTCGTCCAATCGTCAGCGCGAGCATCACATCTTCACGGTGCCACTCGTTCACAACGTCACCCGTGAAAACCACGACCCGGTCCCAGGTACGCAAGACCCTGGCGGCAGCAGCCGGGATGGTGGAACGTTCACCGATCTCGTCGATCTCGTTGCCAAACATGAAGTCAGCGGGGAACTTGGGACCGTGCCAGCCGATGATCACGAGGCTCGCCTCCATCTCCTCTGTGAGAAACAGGGAGCCCTCAACGAAGCTGTCGTCCACACGGATCTCGCCCGACGAATCGTGCCCGGCAACCGCGGCAGCCTCCGTGGCCTGCTGCACACGAAGCTTGGCTACCTCGAGCTGTCCTGTCGATGGCACGAGATAGGGGATCACGACGCCCCTGTCGGTGCGGGCGACGGCCCCCGCAGCTGCCATCAGCGCGGTCAGGTCGGAACCCTGGTCACGCACATCCACGAGAACGTTCTCCCCGAGCGGCACCTCGAGCACCGCCGGCCTGTCGACCTTCTGCACGAAAAATCGAGTTCCATACGAGGTGACGAAGGCGGTGGCCACGACGGCCAGGATCGAGGCGTTGACCACCTCACGGCCGAAGAGTCCGAGGCTGACGCCCACCTGGGCGATCGCCAGCGTCGATGCTGCCTGGCCAACGCTCAGCGAGGTCATCAAGCCGAACTCCGCCATGGACAACTTGAAGATCAGACCGTTGATCCCCGCAGCGACCCCCTTGCCGACCACAACGAGCAACGTGAAGAACACCGCGAGGATGAGAGTGTCCACATCGAAGAGCGCCCTCGGGTCTATCGCGACGCCGATCGACACGAGGAACGCCGGCACGAAGATCGCGCCACCGACGAACTCTATGCGATCCATGAGGGCGCTACGCGCGGGGATGATCAGATTGAGGCCGAGACCTGCGAGAAACGCACCGATCAGACCCTCGACGCCCGCAAGCAACGCGACCGCCGCCCCGGCGGACATCGCGGCGAAAGCGAACACGAAACGCTGCATCCTCGTATGCCCCACACGAATGAAGAACCAATCCGCCACCTTCGGGAGCATCCACAGGGTGACTGCGACCAGGAGAGGCAACCCGATCCACAGAGGCAGGGTCGGATTCTGGGTTGTTGCCTGGACCGATGGCTCCCCCTCGATGTCGATCAGCGCTGTCGACGTCACGATCGCAAGCACCGTCAGGGACAGGAGGTCGGCCACAACGCCCGCCGACACCGCTGCCGACACGGCACGATTGTTCTGGAGGCCCGCCGCAAGCACGTCCGGGTATGCAACGAGGGTGTTCGACGCCCACATCGCGCCGATGAGTGCCGCACCAAGCACGGAGAGTTCGATGAAGTTGATCCCGAAGTAGTAGCTGATCACGAACGGGATGAAGAAGCCAAGGAGTCCGTACACGATCGCGTTCGTCCGGTTGTTCATGAACGCCCTGATGTTGAACGACAGGCCGGCAAGGAACATCAGGTACAACAGGCCGATGTCACCAAGAGCCGCGGTGATCCCCACGGGAAACAGCCATCCAAGCATGAAGGGGCCGACGAACATCCCAAAGAAGATCAGACCGATCAACCCGGGGATCTTGAATCGCTCTGCGATGATCGGCCCCGCAAGCATCACTCCCAACAGGATCAGCAGCGACAGTTCGAGGGAGCCGATCATGAGGGATCAGCCGACAGCGGACATCCGACAGAGAAAGAACGTTCACAGTTCACAGTTTTCAGTTCACAGTCGGAGGACGGAGGAAGGAGAACGGAGAACGGCCTCCCCTGGTAGTTGCCGGTCACGACGCGCAGTCCCTACCGCGTTCGACTGTCGAGAAGCATCGCGATGTCCTGCACGATCACCTGTTCGTCCACGCCGATCTCTTTGACTCCGTCGTCGAGCATGACGTAACAGAACGGGCACCCGGTTGCGATCACATCGGCACCGGTGCCGACGGCCTCCTCGGTGCGGTCGATGTTGACCTTCTTGCCCGTGTGCTCCTCGAACCAGAACTTCCCACCGCCAGCGCCACAACAGAACGAGTTCGTCCCGTTGCGTGCCATCTCCACCCGCACGCCCGAGGAATCCACGATCGTACGGGGCGCGAGGAACGTGTCGTTGTGGCGTCCCAGGTAACACGGGTCGTGGAAGACGATCGTCTCTCCCGTCGACGTCGGCGTCAGCTTGCCTTCCTCGACGAGGGCGCTGAGCAACTCTGAGTGGTGCATGACCTCATACTCGCCTCCGAACTGCGGATACTCGTTGCCGAGCGTGTTGAAACAGTGGGGGCACTGGGTGACGATCTTGTCGACCCCCAGGTCGTTCAACGTCTCGATGTTCTGGAGCGCAAGCCCCTGGAACACGTACTCGTTGCCGGTCCTGCGTGCAGGGTCGCCCGTGCACAGTTCCCTGGGGCCGAGGATCCCGAAGTCGATACCAGCCTTGTGTAACAGCCTCGCTGTGGCGATCGTCACATTGCGGTTCCGGTCGTCGAACGACCCCGCGCACCCCACCCACATGAGGTATTCGGCCGTGACCCCCGGTTCGTCGAGACGCTTGACCTCGAAGTCGAGGGCGTCTGTCCAATCCCCTCTCGTGTTCTGGTCGACGCCGTAGGGGTTGGAGGAGTTCTCCATCGATACGTACGTCTTACCGAGTTCGGAGGGGAAGTCCGCTTCCATCAGCGACAGGTACCGGCGCATGTCGAGGATCTTGTCGACGATCTCGATGTCCGCAGGGCAGATCTCGTCACAGGCGCGACAGGTCGTACACGCCCACAGTTCCTCCGGTGTGATCAGTGCGAACACGTTGTCAGACGTCACGGTGATGGCCGCGTCGACGCCTACCGGTGGTGACTGGGGCGGCACAGCGCTCATCGACGCAACCGCGCCGAGCTTCAGAACGATCTCACGGGGGTCGAGGGGCTTGCCCGTCGTGTTCGCAGGGCACACCGACGTACATCGCCCACAGATCGTGCATGCATCCGTGTCGAGCAGTTGTTTCCACGTGAACTCCCCGATGGTCGAGGCACCAACCGATTCGATATCGGTCGCTTCCAGGAGGTTCGGCATCTCGCGCATTGCACCTTTTGGACGCTCCCTGGGAGACAGCGCCAGGTTGGCGGGTGTCGTGAACATGTGGCGGAGCTTCGTTGCGGGCAACATCACGAGGAAGGCGAGGAACACAACGACGTGTGAGATCCACAGAATCTGGTGGACGCCGCTTGCGGATGCCTCCGGGACGAGGTTCGACAGCGGGTAGCCGATGAAGGACCACCGCTCGAAGGCCGGCTGGCCGACAAGGGAGATCCGTGCAGCTTCCGTGGCGAGGCCGGTTACACCGATCGCAGCGAGCACGAACAGGATCCATCCATCCTCGGGACGGCTCTTGGAACGGATCCGCCACGGCTTGACGGCATATCGCCTCACGGCAGCCCACGCCACTCCGGCGAGGAAGACAACCCCGGCGGCATCGAGGACGGCCGAATACCCCTGGTAGAGACCACCCTGGAGGAACTTGAAAGAGACGGGGAGGATGTGGTCGATCTCGAGGATCACCGTGCCGATGAACAGCACGATGAATCCGTAGTACATCATGGCGTGCATCAACCCGGCCGCGGGGTCCTCCATGACCGTACGCATCGAGACACCCTCGCTGAACCGGTGCAGGCGCCGTTTCAGATCGCCGGATCGGCGCTCCCACGTACCGCGTTCCCAGGTCGTCGCCCGCAGGGCGAACAGGCCGATCGATAGACCGAGAAACGCCGCCACGATCACATAGAACATCGCAACGATGAGCTCGGGGATGTTGCCGAACACGACCCGGCCGACTGCGAAGTCGGGTTCTGCGGGGAGCGACCCGAGCCACCACAGGGCGAGGGTGCCGATCACGGCCAATACCGCCGTGACTCCAAGGGCCTTCGAAGCTGAGATCCGTGACGGAGCGTCTTGCTCCCTCTCAGCGTCGGTCATGGTCACGCGGCCCTCCTTGGATCGGTGGGTGTGATTGTAAACGGACGGTCACACCGTCACGATCCCTGTGCCGATCGGGGCAGGTGCCCACACACGGGTTATCAGGACTCGGCTGGAGGCTCCGGTAGCGCGTCCGTCTCGCGAACAGGGGGCTCGGCCGGTGCCAGGCCGAGTTCCGCCCGCAGTTCATCGAGTTGTGCGTCTGCCTGTGATATGTTGATCGCTGCACGCAGCTCTGCCTCAGCACCCTCTGGTGTCGCTTCGCGCAGTTCGGCGTTGGCCATCGCCTCTGCCTTGCGCCTCTCGATCTTGAGCTCGACCTGATCGAGCGAAGGGCCCGAGTCCGACAGCGAGGACGACATCGTTGCGACGGCGTCGTTGACGGCCTCCTGCATCTTGGCCTGCTCTAGCTGGCCGAGGAGTTCCATACGCCTGGCGGATAGCTCCTGGAGTTTCATGGCGTTCTGCTGCACCGCGACCTTCGCCTGCTCGGACTGCGTCTGGGCAACGGAGTACTGCTCCTTGAGGGATGAAAGGTTGTTCTCTGAAGCCTGAAGCTTCATCGCGATCGACTGAGCGGCCTGCGTCCACTTGCCAGCACCAGCGGCATCTCCAGCTTTCGATGACGCGTCTGCTTTGAGGATCGCCTGTTTCGCCATCTCGCGAGCTTCACCGGCGTCGTCAGCTGCTCGATCGATCTGGCTCTCGAGTTGGGTACGGTGTGCAACGACCTTTGCCGCCTGGTTCCTCAGCTCTTGATCCTGTTTCTTGGCCGTGTTGATCGCCGATTCGATCTCGATCTTCGGATCCATGGCCTTTTCGGCCGTCGTGGTGAAAAGGGCCTTTAAGTAGGCCACGATACGAGAGAACATGTCACCCCCAGAGAGTGCTTGCTGGACATCTGGATTCAATACTAGGGAAACGCCGAACCTAGCCCGCTGGACGTCGACAGGTGGGAAAGACACAGCGCTGGCGAATCCGCGTCGAGGGCCAACGCCGGGCGCCTATCGCCTTCGGCCGCCGCCGCGCATGCGGGGCGCCGAGCGTGACCGGCCCGACGATCTCGATCCGCCCGAGGACCACGATGAACCGCGGCGACGCCGGCCCATGCCCCCGATCGCTGTAGTGGCGAGTACCGTGGCGATCATCTCGGATGTACCGTATGACGAGCGTCTCTGGGACCTTCGGCTGTACTCAGGAGGTGCAGACGTAGCCCTACTACTGGCGCCTTGAGAGGCGGCAGGCTGGCTGGCTGATGGGGCCGGCACAGGCGCGTAGGAAGGCGGTTCAGGTTTATCTGGGGCTGGTTGGCCGTCGAGGACCGCCTCAGCGACATCGAGGTGCCACACCGCGAGATCCAGTTCGTAGTCGAATTCGACGATCTCTCTGCCAGACATCATCCCTTCGAGCCGCTCGCTCGCCGTTGTATAGGTTTCCACAGCCACCGAGAAGTGCTCCTGGACCTTCGGATTCTCGGCGACTTTCACCTCGTCCTCGAGGTCGAGAATGTCGTTGGCGATGGCATCGATCTGGAGCTGTGCGGTCGCTCGCAGCTTCGCCACTTGCCCGGCGGCGTTCTGGCGTTGTCGCTTCGATGCTCTGATCGCAAAGAAAGCGAACGCCCCACCGATCAACACGACTAACCCGATGAATATCATTCCTCCCGATATCCCACCGCTCGATCCACCAACCGACGGCTCGAGTAACTGCGATACGAAGATCGTGACGACATCGTTCGATGTTGAACCATCGAGGGAGGCGTCCAGTGCCGCGTCCAGTTCATCATTCGTCCAGATATCGCCCTGTGAGGACCAGCCGACAGTCTCGGGAGCGACAACGAAAACGGTCCCTGACGTCTGTGGCATCCCATCGAACACCGCATCCGCGAACGTCGTAGCACCGGCAGCCGGTTCGACGGCCAGCACAACCACCGACAGCGCCCCACCGGCGAATCTCGCATCCGCAACGGCGCTTCCCACGACCTCTGGTGTGGCATCGGCGCCCTGTTCGATGAAGAATCCGTCGGCAGCGACGATCGGGCCGACCTGAGATGGAGTGGCCGCAACCGTGAGTACCAACGCAACGAAAAAGAGAAAAGCCTTCATGGCAAACAAGGGTACGTCAACTTCGTCCCTTCCGCGAGTCAGCCACCGACGAGGGCTCTGGCGAAGAACATCAGGTTGGCCGGCCGTTCCGCCATCCTGCGAGTGAGATACGGGTACCAGGCCTCTCCGTAGGGAACGTAGATGCGCACGTCGTGACCAGACGTCGCGAGTTCGCGCTGTCTGTCCCTGCGAACGCCGTACAGCATCTGGAACTCCCACGGTTCAGTACGGGATTCGGATGCGACGAGTACGGGCGTCAACCGCCCATCGTCGTGGCTAGCAATGGCAGGTTTCGTGTCTGGTGAGGCCATGAGGAGGGCTGAGAGTCGGTCGAACGACCTGTTCACTTCAGACACACCCTGGTAGGCAACATCGGCAGACTCTGCGTAGGCGCCCTTGCACAGCCGGATGTGCCCGCCGAGGGGGATGATCCGGTCGAGGTCTGCAGCACTTCGCAGCAGATACGCTTGGATGGCGATCCCGAGGTTCCCATGGTCGGCCTGGGCCTTCTCGTAGATCCCGATCGTCGTTTCCGTGTACGTGGACTCCTCCATGTCAACGGTCACCGTGGTCCCTATCTCCCTTGCGGCGACGGCAATCTCGCCAAGGTGCTCGGCTGCGATGCCGTCATCGATCCCCATGCCGAGTTGCGTCAGTTTCACCGAGATGTTCGCGTCCAAACCGGCTCCGGCGATCGCATGGGCACACGCAAGATACGCGTCCCTAGCAGCGATCGTTTCATCGACGCTCGTGACGTGCTCTCCGAGGTGGTCCATCGACACCTTCAGCCCTTCGTCGTTGAGGGACCGTGCAACAGCAACGGCGGATGCGAGCGTTTCGCCTGCGACGAACCGTTGCGCGACCCGGCGACCTGGGGGCGTATCCATGATGAGCCTGCGAGTCCATGACCGCTCGGTGATGGCGAGCACGGCGGACCTGATCACTCAGTTGCCTGCTCACCGAGGTGCCGGGACTGCTTGGCTGCGGACCGCACCGCGTCCTGCATCAGGGCGCGGAACCCTCCCTCTTCGAGCACGTGCATGGCCGCGGCCGTCGTGCCACCAGGCGAGGTGACCTCACCGCGGAGCCTGAACGCTGACTTCTCCGATGCTGCGAGAAGCGCTCCTGCGCCCCAGAGTGTCTGATGGACCAACTTCTCTGCCGCATGATGGGGTAGCCCTTCCCTGATGGCTGCCTCGATCATCGACTCCGCAAGGAGGAACACATATGCGGGACCCGTTCCGGACACCGCGGTGACCGCATCGAGCAGGTCCTCGGACAACTGAAGCGTCTCGCCGACTGCGCCAAGCAGCACAGACGCACGCTCGACATCGATCTCTTTGGCTGAAGAACCTGCCGTGAACGCCGTCATGCCGAGGTCGACCGCCGAAGGCGTGTTCGGCATCGCCCGGATGACCGGTATGCCTGGCAGGGACTTCTCGAAGGTCGCCAGTGGCACGCCGGCAGCTATCGAAACCACGGTCTGGTCCGGTGTGATGAGAGGTGCGATGGCGTCGAGCACGTCTTTGACATCTTTCGGCTTGACGCAGAGCAGGGCGATGTCTTTACCGACGACCGCGTCTTGGAGTGACTGCGTTGTGGGGATGCCCGTCTTGAATTCGAGTTCGCGGGCGCGTTCACGGCGCCGTGTGACGAGAACGATCCCGGAGGGTTCCCAGCCCGCACGCAGCAAGCCGAGCGCGAAGATCTCACCCATCGAACCTGCACCGAGCACTGAAACCGTTGGTTTGTCCATACCGCAAGATTATTGCACACTGGCACCACCTGCCTATCTTGGCGGTGTGGAACAAGAAACCGATGACTCGTGGGAAGCCTTCTCACCCGAAACATCCAAGCCGCAGCGGCGGACTTTCGGGGTACCCGAGTACATCGCCGCGATTCTCGGGATCCTGATACTGGTCGGACTCGTCGCGTACTGGCCGTCGGGGTCTGCCAAGAACGCTGCTGCCGCCCAATTCTCCGTGCTCTCCGTGCCGAGCGAGTTCCACGAAGCCCTTGTCACCGACGTCGATACACATCCCTGCCCCGGCACACCAGAGATCGACTGCATCACTGTGTCGTTCGAACTGCTGGCCGGACCAGACACGGGCAAGATATATCGCCAGCAGTTCACCACGGGCGACGTCATCCCCGACTTCGCAGTAGGTGACACGATGGTCCTGTCACGGATCTCACCCAACGGCACGATCGAGACACTCGACACCGCCCCATGTGACTTCGACCCGAGCCAAACATGCACCACCGCCGGGGTGCGCATGTCCGCGGGCCCCAAGGCAGGAGAGCTCGCGGAGGTCGAACTCTTCCCCGGCCAGGAACTCGGCTTGTTCAGCGGGCGCGAGGTGATGGCTACGTTCGACCTCGACGGCTCGGTCGTTGCCATCGCACCACCAACGATGGAAGCCATGTACCGGTACTCGGACCAGCAGCGGCGATGGTTCCTGATCGGACTCGCCGCGGTGTTCGCTCTTGCCGTCATCGCCCTCGGAAGGTGGAGGGGTGTCGCTGCGATCACGGGACTCGGTTTGTCTGTGCTGATCATCGTCCTGTGGCTCATCCCATCCCTCCTCGAAGGCAACCCGTCCCTGCCCGTTGCGATGGTCGGTGCCGCAGCGGTGGCGTACCTCGCTCTCTATGTCTCCCATGGGGTGAACAGGACATCGACCATCGCCCTATTGGGAACCCTTGCTGCGTTGCTCCTGATAACCGTCCTGTCGTGGGTCACGACGGCACTTGCGAACTTCACCGGACTCGCTACCGAGGAAGCGACGCTCTTGCTCACCCTCGACGGCTTCGACATCGGTGGCCTCCTCATCGCCGGCATCGTCATCGGCGCTGCGGGTGCGCTCGACGACGTGACGGTCACGCAGGCGTCTGCCATTGCTGAGATCCGTTCAGCGGACCCCGGTATCGACAGAAAGCACCTGTTCCGGCGTGGCATGTCGATCGGGAGGGCGCATGTGGGTTCCATCGTCAACACGCTCGTGCTCGCCTACCTGGGTGCAGCACTGCCGCTCACCATCCTGTTCGTGCTCGCCCAGCAGTCCTTCGGAGACGTCGCCAACAGTGAGGTCGTGGCGGTCGAGATCGTCCGGGCACTCGTTGGCACGATCGGCATCGTCGCCGCCGTGCCCTTCACCACGTGGATGGCCACCACCTGGCCCTCAACACATAGCCATCACCACTAGCGGCAGCGTTCTCCGTTCTCCGTTCTCCATCCCCGCCCCCTCTGCCTCGTTCCTCGGCATCTCCCCCGGAGGACCGGGGGAGAGAAGGAGCCTGGTTCTTTCCCTCTACCACGCAGTGGGGCCTCTTCAGCCGTCAGATATCAGCCCAGAGAGAGCCGTGACGAAGCGGGTGGCCATGGCCTCGTCGTACCCGACGAGGCGGATGGCGCGCAGTGAAGTCTCGGTCGTGGATGCGTAGTCGGCTGCGGTTTCGGTGATGACGAGGGTGGCATCGTCTGGCGGGTAACCGTAGATGCCGGCGGAGATGGCGGGGATCGCCATGGTCGTCAGGTCGAGCTCACTCGCCATGTCGAGGGCGGCGAGTACAGCGGCCCCGAGGAGCGCCTCGTTGTCCTGGCCATCGGTGTAGATCGGTCCTGCAACGTGGATCACGTATCTCGACGGCATGCGCCCAGCAGAGGTGAGTCCGGCCACACCAGGTTCGAGCGGCCCGTAGGTGTCTATCCACGACGCAGACTCTTCGTCGATATCGGGGCCGCCCGCGCGTGAGATGGCAAGGGCGATCCCTCCACCATGGCTGAGTCCGACGTTGGCCGCGTTGACGATGGCATCGACGGGCATCTTCGTGAGATCACCCTGGATGGCGCTGATCGTCGTTTCGCCGATGCGAACACCCGACATCGCGGCCACAGGGATGTCGATGGTCTCCCAGTCATGCCCATCGTCACGATCCTCGTCCAACCCGGTCGTCCACCAACGAATCGAGGCCATTCCCTGCAGGTCGATGCCCCGACCATGTGCAACGTCGAGCACCCGACGCGCCACCGCGGGTGACGGATCGACGACCGCGACGCCATCAGGCAGCCTCGCAACGATCTCATCAACGATCAGCGCGTAGTGGGTACACCCCAGAACGACAACGTCGGCCCCGGCTTCGATGATCGGGGCGAGATACTCATCGAGCAGTGGGCCTGGGTCGGCGCCGCTGTCGACGGCTGCCGCGAGGCCGGGACAGGCCTGCTCGACGATATCGACACCCTCGCCGTGAACTCCCACGAGCGAGCGAAACAGTTCACCCTGGAAGGTCGCCTGTGTTGCCAACACCCCGACGACTCCGGCCGTGGTCAACTCGGCAGCAGGCTTGACGGCGGGTTCCATGCCAACGAACGCGACGTCGGGGAGGTGGTCCCTGAGATGATGGAGTGCCGCGGCAGACGCCGAGTTGCAGGCGATGACGACGACATCGATGCCCGCTGTGTCGAGGTATCTGGCGAGGATCTCGGTGCGGTTCCGCACCTCGGTGAGCGTCCGTTCACCATACGGGCCGAACGCATGGTCTGCCACGTACACGATGTCCGCCCATGGGGCGCGCTCCCGGATCGCCTCGAGCACGGACGTGCCGCCGATTCCCGAGTCGAAGACAGCAATGCGCGCCGTCACGAGCGAGCCATCTCAGCGGGCAAAGCGATGTTGTCGGTGCACTGCATGATCCGATCCTCGAAGTCTGCGCCGCCATGGTACGCACCACGGAGCACATGTACGCTCTGGCGATGGGACGAATACTTGACCACATCGATGACACAACCCGAGACTTGATCGAGCGACAGCACATGTTCTTCGTCGCAACCGCCCCGGCAGACCGAGGCCATGTGAACGTGTCTCCGAAGGGCCTTGACTCCTTGAGAGTTCTCGCGGCCACACGTGTCGCCTATCTCGATCTCACAGGGAGCGGGGCCGAAACGATCGCCCATGTGCGAGACAACGGGCGGATCACGTTCATGTTCTGCGCATTTGACGGCCCACCGAACATCGTTCGATTGTACGGAAAGGGAACCGTGCACCTTCCCGGTTCAGATGGCTTCGGGGAACTCCGCGACCACTTCGAGCAACGAAGAGCGGTCCGGTCGATCATCTCCGCCGACATCGACCGGGTCCAATACTCCTGCGGGTACGGGGTTCCCCGGATGGACTTCGTGGAGGATCGGTCTCGCCTCGACTCGTGGGCCGATGCAAGGACGGACGATGACATCGTCCGCTACTGGGAAGACACAAACAGCGTCAGCATCGACGGACTCCCCGCGTTGGGAACCGACCTCTGACACACTGTCACCCGGTAGTCATGCCGAAACGGTTCCTGAGGAGCAGTCCAACCCCCCAACCAACGAGGACCCCGACGACGAGGTTCGCCAGCGCCACAAGCGTGGAGCCGATGAACAGGGCAGCATCGAGCGCGACGTCGCCGAACACCGAGACCAGAATCAGCCAACCGACGACCGTGGCGACGCTCCCCATGGCCAGCACCACCTTGTTGTGGGTTACGCCGAAAACGAAACCGAGCGCCACAGCGACGACAAGGACTGTCGGGATCATTCGCCGTACGTGTTGTGATGCACCAGTTCGTGGAGGAGTTTGCGGCCACCCATCTTCGTTGCGCCGGCACCGGGCGCCGGGTAGCCGATCGCAACGGCGTACCGGCACCGGGTTCCGTCGGGAAGGCCGAGCACATCAGCTGCTACGTCCTCACGGTGGAGCGTGATCGGGCAGGTTGCAAGACCGATGGCGTCGGCTGCCAGCATGATGTTCTGTGCAAGCCTGCCCGTGTCGAACTCGTAACCGTCTGGTTCCTGCACGAGACAGATCGCAGCGGGTGCGTTGCGGATCGGGTCCGTGAAGTCCCCGGCCTTGCACAGATTGTCCTTCTGGTCGGGATCGTCGAC
>CAYUJA010000031.1:0-12318 GCA_964444875.1 uncultured Acidimicrobiaceae bacterium
GCGGAGGGTCGAGGAGACGGATGATGACCGTCTTGCCATCCATTGCTCTGAACAGCCCGGCGAAGTCAGATCGTTGCAGCGGAAGGAGTTGCTCGAGAGCCTCACGGCGGCGGACCGGATTCGACGCCATGATCATGTCCTGCATGATCGGCAACCGCGCCTGGTCGAAGAACATGTGCTCCGTTCGGCACAACCCGATCCCGTTGGCGCCGAACCTGACCGCCCGTTCAGCATCCTCGGGATAGTCGGCGTTGGCCCAGACGTCGAGGTTCCGCACCCCATCGGCCCATTCGAGCAGCGTCATGAGCCACACGTCGTCGATGTCTGGGACCTTCGTTGCGATCTTGCCGGCGAATACCTCCCCTGTCGTGCCATCGATCGAGATCCAGTCACGCTCTTCGATAGTCGTCTGCCCAACGGTCATACGTCGTGCGGTGAGGTCCACTTCGATCTCGGCCGCGCCGACCACGGCCGGTTTGCCGAACTGCCGGGCGACGAGGGCAGCATGGCTCGTGCGGCCCCCACTCGATGTGAGGACGCCGACGGCCGCCAGCATCCCGTGTACGTCATCCGGTTTGGTCTCCGGCCTGACGAGGATCACGGATTCGTCGCGTTCACGAGCCCAGATCTGGGCCCGGTCAGGGTCGAAGGCAGCGATGCCAACCGCTGCACCTGGTGATACGTTGAGGCCTGTCGTCAACAAGAGTCCGTCGTCCTTGGCCGCCTGTTTCGCCTCCGACTCGAACTGGGGATGCAGGAAGAACTCGACCTGTTGGGGAGACACGCGCATGAGCGCCTCCTCCTTCGAGATGATGCCATCCGAGACGAGGTCCACCGCGATGCGCACCGCTGCTTGGGCAGTCCTCTTGCCATCTCTCGTCTGGAGCAGCCACAGCTTGGCGTTCTCGATGGTGAACTCGATGTCCTGCATGTCGCGATGGCGGCGCTCAAGGAGATCTGCGTAGGTCTGCAACTCCGCGTACAGTTCTGGCATCGCCGCGCCCAACTCTTCGATGTGGCTCGTATGCCTGGTACCCGCCACGACGTCCTCTCCCTGGGCGGTGATCAGGAAGTCGCCGTCGAGCCGGTGCTCGCCCGTGGTGGCGCTACGCGTCACGACAACACCGGTGGCTGATTCCGGACCCATGTTGCCGAAGACCATCATCTGGACGGTCACCGCCGTCCCGAGGTCGTGGGCGATGCCGGCCGCGTTGCGGTAGTCGATGGCACGAGTGCCGTCCCATGATCGGAAGACGGCTTCCACTGCCATGATGAGTTGTTCCGCAGGGTCAGATGGGAACGCCCGCCCGGCGAACCTGGCAACGAGTGCCTTGAACTTGTCGACGATCTCCTCGAGGTCTTCGACGAGCAACCCGCTGTCGTTGCGGACGTTGCGGCGTGTCCGGTACTCGCTGAGCACTTCTTCGAACGGGCCTTCCCTCACCCCCATCACGACGGTGGCGAACATCTGGATGAGCCTGCGGTACGAGTCGAGGACGAAGCGCCTGTCGTCGAAGATCCGGGTCATTCCTTCGACGACTTCATCGTTCATCCCGATGTTCAACACAGTGTCCATCATCCCAGGCATCGAGAACTTGGCACCGCTGCGGCACGACACCAGCAGAGGTTTCGACGGGTCGCCGAACGACTTACCCGTCACCGTCTCCAGGCCCGCGAGGGCGTCGTAGATCTGCGTCAGAACGTCAGACGGGAGGCTCTCCTCGCTGTGGAGGTAGGCGTTGCACGCCATCGACGTGATGGTGAATCCGGGAGGTACCGCGACGCCGAGGCGTGTCATGTCGGCGAGGTTGGCACCCTTTCCTCCGAGAAGGCCCCGTACTTCGTCCCATTCGTTCCCACAGAACTCGTTTGCGGTATCCAGTTCGTTGAACCCGTACACCCACTTCTCAGACATGGCTACCCCACTCTTGTTGCTCCCGAGGGTCGCCACGAGCCAACCCGTGTAACCCTGTAAGTATAATTCTGAGATAACTGCTATGGAATAGAACCTCGATGCCCACGCGACGGATCCCGCCCGATGGGGCGGGATCCGTCGCGATCGTCGTTGATCGTGGGTCAGCTCGTGCGTTCGATCGTTATCGAAAGCACAGGCCCCGTCCAGTCGTGGATGCGTGTCAGGTCGGCGATTCCTGCGATTCCGCCGTGTGGTTGGACCGTGGAGTTCTCGGCAAGTGCTGGATTCGACATGCCGGTCCCCGTGTCGAGGTCGCCGTCACACGGTGGCACGAGATCATCGAAGGACTCGGTGTTGACCTCTGTACCAGCGTCGTAGGCGCGGGCCTGGTAGACCGCCTCATCCCCCACATGGCGTGGGAGCTTGGCGCCATCGACGCCTCCGAAGCCATCGTTGGTGCAGACGAGCATCGCAGCGAGCGAGAAGCGTGTTGCGTCGCCGACGACCTCGATCGATCCGCTCGCCGACCCACCGGGGCCGATCGGCGCTGCGCCGATGACACCCGATGCAACCACGGCACTGTCGGCCGCTACCTCGGCTGCGAGTATGGGCACGCCACCGTTTTCGGCGAGTTGCTGCAAGCCATTGGTCGCGGCAGTGCCGACGTCGAACAGCGAGAACTCCCCGAGATGCGCAGCAAGCACGCCAGGCGTGATCGGTTGTCCGGTAGTCAGGTTGGTGATGGTGACGTCGTACGTCGAAACACGCTCGATGGTGACCTTGATGACCGGGCCTTCCCAACCGTGGGTCCCTGGTGTGAGGTCACCCCTGTCGGAGATCCCCTGGTGATAGCGGATCCTGCTGTTCTCGGCAAGGGCAGGGTTCGATTCCCCGGTTCCGACGCCATCGATGCCTGAGCACGGCGGAACGAGGTCGTCGAAGTCCTGTGTGTTGATCTCGGTGCCAGCGTCGTAGGCCCGCCCGTATGCCACGACGGCGCTGCCGTGCGAGCTGGTGTGTACACCCGACACCCCGGCGAAACCATCGTTCGTGCAGATGAGCATCGCAGCGACGGATATCCGGGTCGCGGGGCCGGTGGTTGTGATCAGCGTGGACGCCGATCCACCAGGTGCGATCGGTGCGCTACCTGCGACGGCAACGTCCGCGACTCTGGCTTCGGCGCTGAGTTCGTCAACGAGAACAGGCACTCCGCCGTTCTCGGCTAGCTGCTGGATACCGTTGGATGCTGGCTGGTTCCTCTTGAACACGGTGAACGACGGCTCGTGGCTTGCCACGACAGCCGGCGTGAGCGTCTGGTTCTGCGTGAGATTCTCGACGGTGACACGGTACGTTGCCGCGCCGTTCACCGATGCCTGTGCCGGTGCTGTGAACGCGACGATCGCGATCAACAGCCCAGCGGCTATCACTAGTGCCTGAAGTCGATGCCATCTGGGCATCGATTGTGTACCTTGGTACATGAACACCTCCCATGTGTTGCTCACAGCATCGCCGCGGGGTCTTGCCGCGATGCGAATGCGAGGTGAACAAACACTGAACTCCCCGCGCTGGGCCGTTGGCCGACGTACGATTACCTCCATGGCCCCAGCGACCAAGCTCAAGCGAAGTGTCCTCGTCGTCGATGACGAGTCGATGGTCCGCGAGGTTGTGTGTGCGTACCTCGATCGAGAGGGATTCACAACGATAGAAGCGATCGATGGCCAGACCGCGCTCGATATCGTCGCCGAACAGGAGCCCGATCTCATCGTCCTAGATGTCATGCTTCCGAAGCTCGATGGGTACTCGGTACTTGCTGAACTGAGGAAGCACACACAGGTGCCGGTCATCCTGCTCACGGCGAGAGCCGATGAGGTCGACAGGGTTCTCGGTCTCGAACTCGGAGCGGACGATTATGTGGTGAAGCCGTTTTCACCTCGTGAGCTCGCTGCGCGGGTTCGGTCGGTTCTGCGCAGGGCCGCGCCGGCGCAACCCTCGGCGAAGGTTCTCGACTTCGGCGATCTCAGGATCGATTGTCGAACACGAGAGGTGTTCTGCGACGGGGAGAAGGTGGACATGCCCCCGATGGAGTTCGACCTGCTCAGCTATCTCGCATCGTCTCCTAGACAGGTGTTCACCCGTGGCCAGATCCTCGAACACGTGTGGGGCTCGAGTTCCGAATGGCAAGACCCGTCGACCGTGACCGTCCATATCAGGAGATTGCGCCAGAAGATCGAGGAGAACGCCGACGACCCTCAGATCATCCTCACGGTCTGGGGTCGGGGATACCGGTTCGAGCCGTGAGGGTCATCCTGGCATCCATCGCTGCAGTGCTCGCGGGCCTTGCACTGTTCCAGGTGACGATGCAGCCGTCCGGGTCTGAGCGTGTCGAACTTGGTATCATTTTCGTCATCATGGCCGCGGTCAGCGCGGCTTCGTCGCTGGTGCTGCCCGCCGTTGCACGCAAGTCGCAGCGCCTCATCGTCACGCTGTTCGCGCTGTCCGTGATATCGCTCGTGATAGCGGGGTTCGGGCTCACCGTCACGGCGAGCCGCATGTTCTTTTCCGACCATGACCTCACGCTCGTCGTCGTGGTGCTGGGGTTCGGGTTGCTCGCGTCGCTCGCTTTTGCACTGTCTGCGAGCAAGGCGCTGACCGAGGATCTGAGGAGGATGTCTGACACCGCAGAGCGGGTGGCCGCCGGTGACCTCGTGGCCCGAACCGGTGTGTCACGGGCGGATGAGATCGGACAGTTGGCCAGGGGCATCGACGACATGGCCCGGAAGCTCGAGGAGGCTGAGAGCGCCCGCGCCGTCGAGGACGAGCGGCGCCGCCAGTTCTTCGCTGCAGTGGGTCACGATCTGCGGACGCCCCTCGCTTCGGCCCAGGTAGCGGTCGAGGCGCTCAAGGATGGTGTGGCCACGGAACCGGACCGTTTCTACGCATCGCTCGAGAGGGATCTATCGGTGCTGCACTCCCTTGTCGATGATCTGTTCCTTCTGGCCAGGATCCAGGCGGGAGACGTCCAGATCACGGTGGTGGATACCGACCTGACCGATGTGGCCGACGAGGCGATCGATGTACTCCATCCGGTTGCTGTGAAAGCGGAGGTCGAGATCCGGTTGGATGCACCCGAACGGGTCGTTGCCCGTACCGGGCCAGAGGCGGTATCGAGAGTCATACGGAACCTGATCGACAACGCGATTCGCCACGCGCCTCAGGGATCGGTCGTCACCGTGGAGGTCAGCAACGACGATGGGGTTACGGTAGTGGTCGTCGACGAGGGCCCTGGTTTCTCCGCGTCCTTTCTCCCGTATGCGTTCGAGTCCTTCAGCAGATCCGATGCTGATCGGAGCCGTGAAACGGGTGGTGCAGGCCTCGGGTTGGCCATCGCGCAGGGGTTCATATCTGCCCTCGATGGCGAGATCTGGGCCGAACCAGGCCCCGGCGGAAAGGTCGGTTTCCGTCTACCCGTCGCCTGATCGCTTCGGTCACACCGTGAGTATCGCGCCAGCAGTGATGGCGATGACGATCCCGATTCGTTGCCAGGCTGTCGGTTTCTCATGGAGGATCAGGATCGCTGCGATGACGGTGAATGCCGGATAGAGGCTCGCTAGCACCGTGGTGATGCCCAACGATCCTGTTTGGAGTGCCAACAGAACAGTGATGTTGGCTCCGATGTCTGCGAGGCCGACGAACGCGACCTGTCGGAGAACCGATCGTGGTGGGAGTGATGCAGAGGCTGTGATCCCGGCGACTCCGAGCGCTATCGGAATCGTGACGACCCGTGCGGCGGCGAGCGGCCACAACCCCGAGTCCTGGGACGTCTGCCCCATGGCGATGAAGAAC
The DNA here is from genome assembly GCA_964444875.1 of uncultured Acidimicrobiaceae bacterium. GTDB lineage: Bacteria > Actinomycetota > Acidimicrobiia > Spongiisociales > UBA5794 > JAMBLL01. The sequence continues at coordinate 5,759 of CAYUJA010000031.1, forward strand.
ACAGCGAAGGCAACGGCCGCGCCGAGTGCTTGAAGGAGGAGGTTCATCGGAGGCCGCGTGTCTGGCCGGTGTCCCGCGATGAGGACGATCGCAACGACCGCAGCGACGATCCCGAACGTCTGGCTTGCGCTGAAGGCCTCTCCGGAAGCCAAGCCCCACAGCACAGGTATCGACGCCGACACAACGCCGACGATGGGTGATACGATCGACATCGTTCCTGCAGCGAGCGCGGTGTAGAGCAGTGCGATTCCCACGAGGCCGAACGATCCCGCGACGATTCCGAAACCAAGGTCCCTGATGGTGAAACTGCTCTCGCTGACCGTTGCGAGCGCTACCAGGAGTACGGGGACACCGAGAACCTGAGACCACGCCGTGACTCTCCACGGTGAGATCGTCTTGGACGCCAGACCACCGGTGAAGTCGGCCATGCCGAAGAGGGCAGCAGACACGAGGGCAAGGATCTGTGACATCCCTGCCAGGCTAGGAGGAGCCACAATGCCGTCGACCGTCGACCGTGAGTTCACCCAGTTGTCAGTTCACAGTTCACGTTCGCGTGGCGGTGCCGGTTGGCGAGCGGGTTCTGAAAACTGAAAACTGAAAACTGAAAACTGAAAACTGAAAACTGAAAACTGAAAACTGTCGGCTGGCATCTGGCATCTGGTATCGGTCTACGATGTTCCTACAGCTAGCAAGGACCCATGATGCCAGACGACGACACGACCCCAACCAGTGAGCCGGCAACGGTGGATTCGGATACCGATGACAGCGCCATCGAGACGACATACCACGAGGTCGACGTGACCGGCGATGGTGACGCCGACGGGTATCGAACGGTCCACACTGAAGTCCGTGAACTGGACCTCGACGGCGATGGTGTTGCCGACATCATCGAGACCATCACCATCGAAGAGACAGCGCTCGACGTAGATGGTGATGGGGCAATCGACGTGGTCACCACGGTCGAGACATCCGAGACGACCATGGATCTCACGGGTGATGGGACGCCGGACAGCGTCGAGATCACCGAAGTGCGCACGGTTGCGTACGACATCGACGGAGACGGTCAACCTGATATCACGCGTACTGAGGTCATCACCGCCTCAGGCATCAGCCCCGATGCCGACGGAACCCTGTCTGATGTTGAGACGAGCGGCGTGCGGCTGTACGGGTTGGACACTACCGGTGACGGGGAGATCGACGAGATCGTCGTCGAAGAGATCGAGGTCGAGGTCGTCGACGAGGGCTAGCAGGCCCGTCGCACGGTCGGGTACGGGTTCACGTACCGTCCCCCGACGATCATCCCGAGGTGCAGCACGTTCGTGGTTGCATTCCCCGTGCTGCCGACGAATCCGATGACCTGGCCCTGGGACACACGTTGTCCATTGGACAATCCGTTTGCGTAGCCGGACAGGTGGGCGTAGTAGTAGGTGATCCCGTCGACGCCGTTGACGTACACCTGGCGACCACCAAGCGGGTGATAGTTCAGCCGCACGGTTCCTGCCCGCATGGCGACCAGAGTCGACCCGCGTGCTGCGATCATGTCCGTCCCCTTGTGGGTGCGCCCGCCCGAGCGTGGATAGCCCCAGGTGTCGATGAACGATGAACCGTTCGGTATCGGACAGTTGACGCCTGTTGTGGCTGCCGGCACGCCGGCTGCTGCCCCTGATGAACCTGCCGACCGTGATGATCCTGAAGAGCGGGCTGCCTTGGCTGCTGCTGCTGCTGCCTTGGCTGCTGCTGCAGCAGCAGCCCGCCTGGCCTGTTCGGCCTTGTACCGCTCGTACACCGCTGCATAGTTCTTCTTTGCGTCCGCATGCAGCGCGTCTGCCGTTTTGCGATCCTCTTCGAGGTGCGCTACGACGGTCTCTTGCTCGGCCCTGAGTTCCTGGACCTCGCCCTCTTTGACGCCAAGGTCCTCGTTCAGTCGATCCATCTGCCGGCTGACGGCAGACAGCTGGTCGAGTTGGCTGAGGTCTCTCGTCGTGGCGGCATCGAAGAGAGCCTGGCTCGTGATCAGGTCCTGGATGTCGTTGGCGCTGAAAGCGGTGGTGACCATGTTGCGCCCACCGGTCGTGTACGCCTCGTACACGATGAGCTTCGCCCTCTCTTCGAGCGATTTGACGTTGTCACCGTACTCGGCGAGGGCCGACTCGAGCTTGGAGATACGCCATTCGAGGTTGTAGATCTGGCCCTGGATGCGTTCGAGTTCTTCGAGTCCATCCTCGAGAACCTTGTCAGCATCCAGAAGCGCCTGGAAGGCGCGGTCTTCGGCGGTCTTGGCGTTGTCCACGTCGGTCTGTGTCTGCGCGGACGCTGACACCGGTATCAGCGAAAGGAGAGCCAGGACGAGTAGTGGAACGAGCACGCGGGAGCGAATGTGAAGTTTCATGCGAAGTCGCAGGTTACTCCTCACACCCGAATAGCGCATGACGAAACGGCCATTTCGTGGACACCGCGAGGGCAATCTCGCTACCGCACGATGAACGAGAGCTTGACTGTGACTTCATAACGAGCAACCTTGGCATCGCGAATCGTGGCGCTTTGGCGGATGACCTCGACGCTCGAGATGCCGTTGATGCTCTCGGACGCTTTCGACACTGCCTGGGTGAGCGCATCTTCGAAGCTCTTTGGTGAGACGCCCATGATCTCGATGATCTTGAGTGCACTGGTATCGAGCCGATCTGGCATGTGACCTCCTGGGAAGATGCTAGGCACATGTCGACCGTGAGGCTGTACGCTTTCGTCCAGTGACCCAAGATGTGACTTTCGCTCCTCGACGCACAACGGTGTCGCCGCTCGTCGGTGGACTCCTTGGTCTGACATATCCGACGATCCTCGTCGTGGCGGCATTGTCCGTTGGATTCAGGCGTGGCGGCGACATGGGAGATTTTGCTGCCGCGATGGCAGGGTCTGTGCTCTTCCTCGTTGCCGCCCCGAGTGCCTGGATCATGTCGTTCTCGTTCATCGATGTGACGAGGTTCACGATCCTGGCTTTCGGCGTCATCACCAGTTTCCCCTTCTGGTTCCTTCTCGGAAACGGCCTCGCCAGGGGAACTGGTCGGTGGACGACCTGGACCCTGCGCTACGTCGTGGTGTCGGTCTCGTGGACAGCGTTCAACCTGTTGGTGCTCGCTGTAGTGGCGAGCCTCGCCTCGTAGCGAGTAGGTTGGGGCCATGGATCTCTACGAAGCCCTCTACACGACACGTGCGATGCGCCGTGTGTCGTCAGATCCGATTCCAACCGACATCGTCAAGGCGATGCTCGATGCAGCCGTGCGATCCCCTTCGGGAGGGAACTCTCAGAACTGGCGGTGGCTGACGGTGACGGACCGTGCAACCGTGCAGGCTCTCGGCGTCCTGTATGCCCAGGGTTGGGAGGAGCTGAACGAAACCTTCTACAAGGGCAAGAAGGAAGCAGCGCTCGCCAGCGGGGACGAGGCGACGAAGCGGGTGTTGTCATCGTCTCAGTGGCTCGCCGACAACTTCGAGAAGGTGCCACTCGTCGTGTTGCCGTATCACCGCAACGACCCGAGCGGCGCTTCTATCTACCCTGCGGTCTGGAGCCTGATGCTCGCTGCGAGAGGCCACGGTGTCGGCACCACGCTCACAACGATCCTCGGCCTGTTCAAACACGCCGAGGTTGCCGAACTCCTCGGCGTCCCTCTCGACAAGGGTTGGCAGAACGCGGCGGCGATCCCGTGCGGGTATCCACTCGGGCGATGGGGTGTTGCGAAGCGCTCCCCGGTCCATGAGGTCGTGTACGAGGAACGCTGGGGGAGCGGCCCGGACTGGCGGGTCGACGAAGCCTTGTGGCAACCACCGGCGTAACCCGGTTCTTCAGAAATGAGCGGCGTGTGGCCTCGGAACGTATTGCGCAATACTGCCTGCGGGCGGGTCCCCCGGTGTACTCGACATGCTGATGTCCGAAGTGCGGTGTATCTCGTTGTGTGTGTTTCGTGTCGCGATAGACGGTTCACGAACCCCGGGTAGGCGGACGAACGGATCAGGGTCTTGGGATCCAGACGAGGGCGATGTCCGAGACGGTGACGTCGTCCTTTTCGAGCGAGATCTCGACCTCTTCGATCTCGAGGGCTCTCGCGTCCCACAGGTCGACGATGTCGGCGACCTCGTCCTCGAACTCCTCCTGGAGAGTCTGGTATTCGGCGACCTTACCTTCGACTTTGGCGGCGGCTGTGTCGATGCGCTTCTGCGCTGTCCGGCGCGCCTTCATCGCGGATGAGATGCTCCGTGAGCGCCCCCTGCCGGAGAGCAGGTTGAAGACGGCTCCGGCCATCATGTCGATGTCGCCTCCGCTGGCATCTCTGGTCGCCATGTCGACCTGGCCCTCGTACTTGTCGATCGCGAGTTGGATCCGCCGTAGCCGTTTTTCGTAGCGAGTGGCGAGTGTTGCCGACGCTTCATCTGCCGTGTCCTCGGCCGCGGTAGAGCACCGGCGAGCGAAGTCGGCCTCGCTCTCGCCGACCCGTGAGTACATCTTCAGGGCGGTGTTCTTGAATATCGAGATCCGGCCTTCCCTGTACACGCGCTCTCTGAATGCCGCGGTCAACGACCGCCAGAACGATTTCGAGTCGATAGGGGCCTCCGGGAGTTCGTACGGCACCTGCACGAAGGCGTCTCGGGCGAGATCCCGCGAGTCGTAGTCGACCTCGATGGCGTTCGCCACGTCGCTCGAGAGCGGGTGGAGCACCGCCTCCCACTCGGCGACGTGGTCGACTCCGGCGCGGGTGTCGTCGTAGCGGGCAGTGATCCGCACGGCGGCCGCTGCTTCGTACCGTGCCGGTTCGCCCGTCGCCCCGACGTCGCCTACCCACGGTGCAGCCGGGTCGAGGTGGAAGGCCCGTCTCCCGTCGGCGACTGCCGGCATGATCCTCACCGTCGAGTCGTCCATGGCAGGGGTGGGAACAGCGTCGGGTGCCGCCGTGCTCGTCTGTGGCGGATCGTCGGTTGGGGTGGCCTGGATGGCTACCGGGCGCTCAGCGGTGAGTGACGTGATCTGGCCGGCGGTCAGGGGGCCCCGGAGGTAGGACATGGCCCATCGGGTCGTGAACATCTGTGGCGCTGGTTCGTGGGTGTTGTGGAGGAGGAACGTCCGTTTCGAGAGGCCGGATATCTGGGCGTCGAGTTGGCTCACGTCGACGTCTCCCGACGCGGAGGTGAGGGCTTCGAGGATCCTGGCTTTGTCCCGCTCGGTCTGGAGACGGCCGATGCACCACGTGCCGGCGTTCGACATCGCCTTGTAGTCCAGGTCCACCGGGTTCTGGGTCGAGAGCAGCAGGCCGACACCGAACGCTCTGGCTTGCTTGAGCAGCGTGAGGATCGGCCGTTTTGCGGGGGGATTGGCCGTGGGAGGGGCGAACCCGAAGACCTCATCCATGTACACCAGGGCGCGTAGTTCCCCTGTGCCTTGCTGTTGCCGCATCCATGTGATCAATTTCGAGAGCACCAGCGTGACCACGAACTGTCGTTCCTCATCGGAGAGGTGGGCGATGTAGACGATGGCAGCCTGTGGTTTGCCTTCGCTGTCCCAGAGCATCTCGTCGATGTCGAGCGGTGCGCCGTCCATCCACGTCGCGAATCCCGGCGAGGCCAGGAGTCCGTTGATCTTTAGCGCCAGCTTGAGGCGATCGTCGGCGGGGAAGAACGCCTCGACGTCGAACACACCGAGTTTGCGAATCGGTGGCCTCTGGATCCAGCCGAGCAGCGCTTCGAAATCGAGGGCGTCCCCCTTCCTCCAGGCATATTCGATGAGGTTGGCGATCAGGATGTTCTCCCGGGACGAGATCGGGTCTGCGTCGATGCCGATCATCCCGAGCAATCCGGTGGTGAACCCCTGGATCTCGTCGCGGAGTGCCTCGACGTTGTCGTCGAACGGGCCTTTCGGCGCCTCGAGTGATCCGATGATGTTGATGGGGGTGCCGGTCGTCGACCCCGGCGTGAAGATGGTGAAGCCGGAACGTTCGCGCAGATCAGCGATGTCGTCGCCGCTGAGGCCCCATCCCGCCAGGCCGTTCGACCAGAGGTTGGCGACATCGGTGGCTGCCGAGGCCACGGAACCTTCGTCGCCGACGGTTGCCGGGTCGATCCACGGTTCGAAGTCCGCAGGGGACAGATCGGGGAAGGTGAGGAGCAGGTTCGTCATGTCCCCCTTCGGATCGATGATGAGCGTCGGAATGTCCGATCGAAGCGCCTCTTCGAGATAGATGATGCCGAGGCCGGTCTTGCCGGAACCGGTCATGCCGACGATGACGCCGTGCGTCGTGAGGTCGGACGGGTCGTAGAGTGTGCGCTGGTCGGGTATACGATCGCCTGTCGTGGGGTCGATCGGGCCTCCGAGAAAGAATTCAGACATGCAGTGGATTCTAGATGTCCACACGGTGCCTGCACAGAACGGTTCTGTGGGCTGGGAGCGCCACATACGACGCCGCGAACCCTGGGTTCGGTGCGTCACCCGTTCTGTGGGCTGGGAGCGCCATATGGGACGCCGCGAACCCTGGGTTCAGGTCACCTCCCGTTCCGTGGGCTGGGGTACGCGTATACAC
>CAYUJA010000032.1:0-12115 GCA_964444875.1 uncultured Acidimicrobiaceae bacterium
CACAGGCGGCCTGATACATCTGCTCGCCCGACATTCCTGCGTTCGCCTCGGCGGTCCATGTTTCGGGAAGCAGGGGCGGAGAGGGGTTCGACAGGGATGTCACCGTGAACCAGACGAAAGCGACTACCAGCACCACCGCGGCACGAAACTCCCAACGAGAATGCCCGCTGCGAAGGACGTAGACCTCGCCCCGCTCTTTCTTCCTCTCGAGACGCCTGGTCATGGTGCGTCTGCTCACCAGGAAGACGGACAACGGCAACACGACGACCAGCAATTGCAGGATTCGCACCATGGTGTTCACTGAGACGCCGAGCCACACAGCGATCACGTCATCTCCGCCTGCGATGAAGAGCAGACCGAAGAACGTCATCGCTGCGAGGCCGACCGCTGTCCTCGTCGGCCGTTCACTCGGCCTGTCGAGAAGGTGGTGAATCTCGTGATCTCCAGTGATGCGCGCTTCGAGCCATGGCCATGCGTACAAGATGACGAAGGTCGCACCGGCCATGACAAGGGATGGATAGAACGGGTTCGGTATCTCGAACGGCGAGGCCCGCAGTTCCCATGCCGGCATGAGACGTAGCGCTCCTTCCAACCACCCGACATACCAGTCCGGCTGGGATGCGGAACTGACGTCTGCTGCACGGAACGGCCCGAACATCCAGATCGGGTTGATCTGGATGAGACCACCCATTGCAGACAGTACGGCGCCGGTGAGAAAGAAGACTCCAACGGCCTTCACGGCATATGTTGGCCACAAGCGCAGGCCGATGATGTTGTTTTCCCTACGACCCTTTCCTGGGAACTGCGCGTGCTTCTGGCGAACCAGGATCGCCATGTGGGCGACGAGCAACAGCGTGATGATCGATGGCACGATCATGACGTGGAGCACGAAGAGACGCGAGAGGATGTCGGCCCCGGGGAACTCACCTCCCAGCAGCAACGACGACAGCCACGGGCCAACGAACGGGACCGAGAGGATGATCGAGTAGCCGATCCGGAGGCCCGTCCCTGAAAGCTGATCATCGATCATGGAGTACCCGGTGAAACCGTTGACCATGGCCAGCATCAGCAACGTGACGCCAACGGCCCAGTTGAGCTCGCGTGGCTTACGGAAGGCACCTGTGAAGAACGTTCGCAGCAGATGGACGACCATCGACGCTGCGAACAAGAGGGCGGCCCAGTGATGCACCTGACGGATGACGAGCCCGGAGCGCACGGAGAACGTGATATCGAGCGCCGACGCGTAGGCGCGCGACATCTCCACGCCCTGAAGTGGCACGTAGCTGCCCGCATACAGCACCTCTTGCTGGCTTGCGTCGAAGAACAAGGTGAGATACACCCCCGTGGCCACGAGGATGATGAAGCAGTACAGGATCACCTCGCCGAGCAAGAAGGACCAATGGTCGGGGAAGACCTTGTTGAGCACTTCCCTGGTCATGCGCGCGGTACCAAGACGCTCGTCGATTCCCCGGACGATCGAGCGCATCATACGTTGTTCATCCGATCCCAATACCCCGGGCCCACAGGCTCAGGGAAGTCACTCTGTGCGACCACGAAACCTTCAGCGTCGATCGCTATAGGGAGCTGTGGGAGAGGCCTGGTCGCTGGACCGAAGGTCGGCACACAAGCGTTGTTGACGTCGAACGTCGACTGGTGGCACGGACACAGCAGGAGGCCTGTGACATTCTGATACAGCCCAACAGCACACGCCGCGTGGGTGCAGATCTTCGAGTAGGCGACCATGCCATCAGCCACCCAATCGCCCCTGCCACCGGCCGGGAGGAAGTTGTCCTCGTCGTAGCGGATCAGCACCGTCGGTGAGTCCGCAGCTGTGGTGTGCCCTTCGGGGAACACGGTGACGAGCTCACCAACGCCGAGCTGGCCGGTCTTGATCGGTGCGCCATCGACGGTGACAAGCCGCACCCCTCGTGCGAAGTCGGTCTCGCGAAGGTCATCGGACGGGTGGGGCCCGAGTGACCGGATGGGGAACACAACAGCAGCACCGAGTGCTGCAATGGCAGCCATGAGGAGGCGCAAGAGCGCACGCTTCTCGCTGTCGAGGGGGCCATCGCCCCCCTCCGCTCTCTGGAAGTCGGCTCGGGCCGCTGCCAACATCTCATCTGAACTCGCAAGGAGGTGGCGTTCCTCCTCGCTTTCACTCGTCGGAAGATACATGTTGGCGGCCGTGATGATGCCCACACCGACGCCGGCGAGAGCATAGAACCACAGCAGGCCCTCGAGTTGGGGCTGACCGCCGGTGCCGTACACGACGAGCAGTCCCAGCCCGGACAGGATCGTGATGACGAACGCGATTCTTGGAGCTTTCGAGCTACGCACGTCGTTCTCCGATCCACATGAGTCCCAGGACTATTGCGGTCAACCCGAAAGCCCACGCAACGAACCCCTCCATGACGGGGCCAACCCGCCCGATCGGGGCTCCACCGATGTCATCGGGATTCTGCAGATAGAGCGTGTAGGTCACGATCTGGCTGAGTTCTTCATCGGTGATCCTTTCGGGACCGAAGAACGGCATCTCCCCCGGGCCTCCCCGCAAGGCGGCAGCTATCTCGAGTGCGGAATATCCCTTGAGCGGTGGGGCGTTGCCTCGGAAGCTCAGGGCGCCGCCGATGCCGGTTGCGGCATGACACGCAGAACACTCGGAGCGGTACAACTCCCCTCCGATGGACAGATCGTTGCGTGGAACGATCGGCTCCTTGAACAGTTCTGCTTCCCCCGTCTCGGAAACTTGCGAAGGCACGTCTTCACCCGTTGCGAGCGCAGGGATCGCTACGAGGAAAAAGACGGCCGCGAGCAACGACACAACAAGGCGCCCAACGTATCGGCACCGACTACCCACTCCTGGCATCAACCCTCCAAATCAAGGTTTTGCGTAATTCTACACCATGTAACTGAGGAATTACAAAAGCTGCTGTATCCAAAGGGGATATCTGGCTCTGCGAGATCGCTTTCGGGCCGGTCCCCCGCTGGCGTGAATCAGCCGTTGTACAAATACTTAGTTCGTGGGTAATCTATTAGTCGAAGGAAGTCCTAGACTCCGTGGGAAGGTGGTGGAGGCCCGATGACGAAGAAGCGACGATGGCTGATAGCCAGCGGCTGGACGGCAGTCGTTGTTCTCGGAATCATGGTCGCAGGGCCACCTGCGGGAGAAGCGATCCAGCAACAAGACGATACGACCGACGTTCGAGCGAGCGATGACATGCCGGACGCATTCATCCTTCCTACCGCCGACTTCGCCGTGTTCGCCACGGAGGCGACCGCAACAACGACTACGGCACCGACTGAAGATCTGAGCGCGGGCGCCCTGTACACGAACCTGTGTGCGGTATGCCACGGAGCGGCTGGAGAGGGTGGGATTGGCCCCTCGCTGCAAGCTTCGCAGTGGACCGAATCTGCGACTGCCATAAGCATCACGAACGGTGTCGGATCGATGCCTGGTTTCTCGGATTCACTCACTACGGATCAGATCGACGTCCTGTCCGCCTATTCGTTCAGCCTGCAAACAGACACGCCGACGACCACGAGAACCACTCAGCCGCCGACGGAGGCAGGCGGTTCTGAGTTGTACGCATCCACATGTGCAGCCTGCCATGGGGCTTCGGGTGAGGGCGGCATCGGTCCATCGCTCGAGACCTCGATCTTCACAGCGAGCGATACGGTCTCGGCTGTCGCCGATGGCGTGGGGTCGATGCCCGGGTTCTCAGAATCGCTCACCGACACCGAGATCACAGCCGTGTCCGACTACTCCGTGGCATTCCAACCTCAGACACAGGGTGCGACCAGCGCCGCGAGCACCGCCGCGCCGAGTGTCACTGCATCTGCCGAAGCGGCGGGACTCTATGAAGCGAACTGTGCGGCCTGTCACGGCGCAGGCGGAGAAGGTGGAGTTGGCCCGACGCTCACGGGATCGGTGTTCACGTTCGACGCAACTGTCTCAGCCATCGCCGACGGCGTCGGTTCCATGCCAGGCTTCACGGGAGGTCTGAGTCAGGATCAGATCAACGACCTCGCGGCGTACAGCGTCGCGTTCCAGGGCGGAACGAGCGCACCGGACGCGACAGCATCCGATGGCGCGCTCCCGACGGGTGAGGGTGCAGATATCTATGCGGCGAGTTGCGCAGCATGCCACGGAGCCACGGGAGAGGGAGCCTCTGCAGCACCGATCAATGTTCCGTTCGCCAACGACCAGCTCGTGGAGATCATACGAGTGGGCATCGGCGACATGCCGGGGTTCACCGCCGCCCTCACCGACGACCAGGTCACAGTTCTCGCCGAGTTCGTCCATGCCCTCGCGCTGGCGGCGGCGCCGGTTGTGGCCGAGCCTGCACCGACCGGCGAGTACATCGTAGCGATCCAGCCGAGCAGGTACATCGAGTTCGACACGGACCGAACCTCGATACCGCTCGACCCCATGACCCAGCTCGCGCTTGCACTCGGTTCGATGGCGATACTCGGTATTCTGATCTTCTCGGAGGTTCACAGAGTCCGGGGAGCGAACAAAGGCACTGCCTCACCTGATGGGATGGAACCTGGTGCGACCTCGTGAGATCTCGACTCGTCGAAGGTCACACCGTCCAGGGGGCAGGTACGTCCGGGTCGATGTCGTAGCGTTCGATCGCTGCTGAGACCACATCGGGACCGATCGCTCCGTGCTTGACGAGAGTTGTCAGAACTGCCACAACGACATGTGCGGTGTCGACCTCGAAGAACGACCGCAGTTCCTCTCTCGTGTCGCTTCTCCCGTAACCGTCTGTCCCAAGGGTCATGAAGCGTTTCGGTACGAATGGGGCGATCTGGTCAGGCACTGCCTTCATGTAGTCGGTCACCGCGACGATCGGTCCAGATGCAGACTCCAGGAGCCGTGTCACGAACGGGAGGCGTTGCTCTGCTTCGGGATGCAGCCTGTTCCAGCGATCCGTCGCCATCGCCTCTTCGCGCAGCTTCTTGTACGACGTCGCGCTCCACAGCTCTGCTCCGATGTCGAAGTGCTCCGCGAGTTCGGCCTGAGCAGCCCTCGCAGCGGTGTGCGCAGGGCCTGAGAACAGGATCGTCGCGCCATGCTGGTGGCCCGCGGGAGCGTCGGCGAACTTGTAGAGGCCATCGAGGATGCCGTCGTCGGATCCCTCCGGCTTGGCAGGCTGGATGTACGGCTCGTTGTACAGGGTGAGGTAGTAGAACACATCATCCATGTCTGCGTACATGCGGCGCATCCCGCGTTCGATGATGGTGGCCATCTCGTACGCGAACGCGGGGTCGTATGCCTCGCACGCGGGGATCGTCGATGCCAGGACATGGCTGTGCCCATCCTGATGCTGTAGGCCCTCACCGAGCAGCGTGGTCCTCCCTGCGGTCGCCCCGAGCAGGAATCCCCGTGCCCGGGCGTCGGACGCTGCCCACAGAGCATCGCCGACCCTCTGGAAGCCGAACATCGAGTAGTACGCATAGAACGGAACCATCGGTATGCCCCGCGTCGCGTACGACGTTGCAGCGGCGACCCAACTCGCGGTCGCCCCGGCCTCCGTGATGCCCTGTTCGAGTATCTGTCCGTCCTTGGACTCCTTGTAGGAAAGGATCAGGTTGTGATCCACCGGCTCGTACAACTGCCCCTCGGAGGCGTAGATCCCGATGTCCTTGAACAGCGCGTCCATCCCGAAGGTCCGTCCCTCATCGGGGATAATCGGAACGATCCTCTCTCCTATGTTCGGGTCCCTGGTGAGGCTCCGGAGCAATCTCGTGAAAGCACCTGTTGTGGAGACCTCGATGGTGCCGGATCCACCGTCGAACTCAGCGAACGGGGCGTGATCCGGGAGCTCGAGGGGACGCCGGACCGCAAGCGTGCGACTCGGAAGCGGCCCATTGAGGGACTCGCGGCGATCGACCAGGTAGGTGTGTTCGGGTGATCCCGGCTCGAAACGCAGATAGGGCGGCTCACCCGAGTCGAGATCCGCATCCGAGATCTCGTCGTGGAGGTGCAGCCGGTCGCGGAGGTCGCAGAGCTGACGTCCACTCAGCTTCTTTATCGAGTGTGTCGCGTTCTTGCCTGCGACGTCTGCTCCGAGTGTCCATCCCTTGATGGTCTTGGCAAGGATGACGGTCGGTGCCCCGCGCAGCTGCGTTGCAGACCGGTACGCGGCATAGACTTTGCGGTGGTCGAGGCCACCACGGCGGAGGTCCCACACCTCATCGTCGGACATGTCTGCCACGAGCTTCTGGAGAGCAGGCTCCGGGCCGAAGAAGTGCTCCCGGATATACGCGCCCGATTCAGCTTTGTATCGCTGATATTCACCGTCGACCGTTGCGTTCATCTTGTTGACAAGCGCGCCGTCGGTGTCTCGAGCGAGGATCGGATCCCAATCGGAACCCCAGATCACCTTGATCACGTTCCATCCGGCCCCTCGGAACATCGCTTCGAGTTCCTGGATGATCTTCCCGTTGCCACGGACCGGACCATCGAGGCGCTGCAGGTTGGCGTTGACGACCCATGTCAGGTTGTCGAGTTTCTCGCGACCGGCGAGCGAGATCGATCCGAGGGTTTCCGGTTCGTCGGTTTCGCCGTCACCGAGAAAACCCCAGACTCTGGAATTGCTGGTGTCTTCGATGCCCCGGTTGTGGAGATAGCGCAGGAACTGGGCGTGGTAGATCGAGTTGATGGGGCCAAGACCCATCGATACGGTCGGGTACTCCCAGAAGTCCGGCATGAGGCGTGGATGCGGGTAACTCGACAGTCCGGGTTCGCCGATCTCTCTGCGGAACCGATCGAGATCGCGCTCGCTCAGTCGCCCTTCGAGGAACGCCCTTGCGTACACACCGGGTGTTGCATGTCCCTGGAAGTACACGTGGTCTCCAGGCGTCCCATCTGCCGTGCCACGAAAGAAGTGATTGAAACCGATCTCGTACAGCATGGCCGACGACGCGAACGTCGACAGATGGCCTCCGATACCGTCTGCCTTTCGATTCGCCCGGATGACCATCGCGGCCGCGTTCCATCGGATGAACCGGCGTATGCGCTTCTCCAGGAACTCGTCCCCTGGGTACGCTGCCTCGAATTCCGGGGGGATGGTGTTGATGTACGGCGTGGACACAGATCCAGGCACACCGATGTCGCGCTCGCGTGCGTGCTCGACCAGGCGCGCCATCACGTACCTGGCGCGCGTCTCGCCGTCGAGTTCCACGATGTCGTCGAGTGCTTCGAGCCATTCGCGAGTCTCGTCCGGGTCAAGGTCACTGAGTTGGTGTGTGAAACCGTCGATATATATGGGGTGGTCAGACATGGATTGCTTCTCCGATGCAAGCGAATCTGAGACTACCAACGAACGAGTCCGTGGCGAACGGGGCACGAGACCGGCCACCCACCCGGTCGACACGCTCTGCCTGCCCCACTACTGCAGGCTCGTCGCGGAGTTGACGCACGGAGCGGCGCCTTGAGCGGTTGTGGTAGTGATGCGGTGTGAGCGATACTCAGCGGATGACGAAACAACTCCATCTCGCATTGATCGACAGGTTCTACAACGACATGTGGAACCAGTTCGACACAACCGTCTTCTCCGAGATCCTGCACAACGACATCCGATTTCGGGGCTCGCTCGGACAGGTCAAGATCGGGTTCGAGGAGTTCGGTGACTACGTCGACTTCATCGAGGGGTTCGCTCCCGATTTCCACAACGAAGTCGTCACCACGATCACCGAAGATGACCGGACCTTCGCCAGGCTCTCCTACACGGGCACCCACCAGGGCGAAGTCTTCGGCGTTCCGGCATCGGGCGCAGCATTCGAGTACGCCGGTGCCGCGATCTTCACGATCCGCGACGGGCTGATCAGCGAGGTATGGGTACTCGGCGACATCTACGGATTGCTACAACAGCTCGAGACACCGTAGGACCTGCCTTCACATCACGTCGGCGCATCGCCCAGGTTTCACATCGTTGTGCGGTCCCAGCCTGATATCGGGGGCGCTTCGGAGAGGACGTGTTTGGCGACCCGCTGGGATGGGGTCATCGGGAGGGAATCTCGAATCTCCCAGTAGCGAGGAACCTTGAACCTCGCGAGCCGCTCTTGTGCAAAGGCCGCCACGTCGGCGACATCGACGTCCGCTACAGGTATGCCTGGTGCGGGGACGAGGAACGCTTTGACCTCTTCCTGGCGCAGTTCGTCGGGGACGGCGATGCATGCAGCCAGGCCCACGGCTGGGTGATCCTGGAGCACCGCTTCGACTTCAGCGGCGGCGATGTTCTCACCACTTCTTCGGATCATGTCCTTGGTGCGGCCGGCGAACCGGACTCTCCCCTCTCCATCCATGATTGCAAGATCGCCGGTGTGGTACCAGCCATCCCCCATCGTCCTGGCGGTTGCCTCTGGGTCCCGGTAGTACCCGTCGAACATGCCGAGCCCCCGCACGAGCAACTCGCCTACTTCGCCGCGTTCAACGGGTCGGCCGTCGGGCCCTACGACAACGGCCTCCCTGTGCGGCAGCGGCCGCCCGAGCAGTCCCGTACCGACCAGTTCGTCGTGTTCGTCGGCGGTCACGACGATGTCGGCCCCACACTCGGTCGACCCGTAGAGCTCGTGCCATGGGACACCGAACCGTTCCTCGAGTTCGGCGTGACGGTGAACGGGGATGGCTGAGCAGGACACGAAGCGCACCTGATGGGAACGATCGAAAGGAGACGGCGGCATCTCCAACAGCAACGTCGGCATGGCCCCGAGGCAGTAGAAGAAGGTGGCGTCATGCTCGGTGCACTTCTCCCAGAACGTCGATGGGTGGAACCCGTCGAGCACGACGACACGACCACCGCAATGAAGCCCGGCTGCGATGTTCCACTGCGGATCGAGGTAGGAGAACGGCTGGGCAGTCAGCAACACATCGTCAGGCCCGAGAGGCGCCACCCATTGTGAGACGACCTGTCCGAGCCTGGAGAAGAAGCGGTGGCTGAGCATGCAGCCTTTCGGCATACCGGTCGTGCCAGACGTGTACTGGACGTTGGCGAGCGTCTCAGGTGTGGGCGACAGAGACGACGGCGTCGATGCGGCGCCTTCGATGAGGTCGGCCACCGACGTCACCAGCCGCAGCGCAGGGAGGTCTGGACGGAGCTCGGCGACAAGGGCCATGAGATCGGGACTGGCGAGGTCGGTGACCACTGCGACGGCACCACTGTGGGCGAGCACATGGCGAGCATCGCCCGATCGATAGGCCACATTGATCGGCACCGTGAAAGCACCGGCCTTGGCAATACCCAACCATGCAAGCGGCCACTCCACGACATTCGGGAGCAGGACGGCAACGCCTTCACCGGGGGCGATCCCGGCCCCGACGAGTCCGTTGGCGACCTGGTTCGTCTCGGCGTCCACCTGAGCGAAGGTGCGCTCGGCGCGTGGTAGGTCGAACGTCCAGGCGACCCGTTCTCCCCATCGCGCCCCAGCCTCTCGCGTGAGCGTACGGAGGTCGCTCACTGCAGGGATCACGCCGGTATCGTGATGTCGAACAGTCCCATGGCGTTGTCCGCCATCACCGCCCGGACGGTTTCGGGTTTGAGGTCGAGTCCGTCCCATTCGACAGCAGCGCGCTCGTGTGAGATCACCGGCCAGTCCGTTGCGAACAGAGCCTGGTCGCGCAAGAGACTGTCCACGAACCGCATCAGCATCCCCCATCCGGTGTTCGGTTCTCCGAGGTAACGCGGGGCGATGCCACCGAAGTCGAAGAAGACCGACGGATGGCGTCTCGCCACCGCCGTCAGCTCATCAGCCCACGGCCAACCGGCATGACACGCGATCAGCTTGAGGGTGGGAAACGCCGACGCTATCCGATCGAGCCTCCACGGCTGCTCGGCGGCGAGCGGCACCGAGCGCTCGTAGTTCACACCCGTGTGCACACCAACCACAAGCCCCATGTCTTCTGCAGTGGCATAGAGAGGCCACAGCTCCGGGTCATCTATCGCACGACCGAAGAACGTCGGTTGGATATTCACCCCACCCAATCCCAGCTCGGCACACCGACGCAGTTGAGCCACCATGCGTGACGGGAAGGGACTGTCAAGGCTCGCCGTGCCCACACCGGTGTAACGACCCGGGTCCTCGGCAACCATTGCAGCGACCGCCTCGTTCAGCGCGTCGGCGATGTCGCCGTGCTCATACTCGGCGTGGACAACAGCATGGACAACACCCGCGGCATCGAGTTCCCGATCCAGGTCCGCACGGGTCTTGAGGAGCTTGTCACGCAAACCAAGCACCTCGTCGTAACGCTGGTAGTGATCGCCGTCGACATCGGGCCGTGGCCGCAGATCTGCGGGCAGACGCACACGGGCGTCGATCGTCAGAGGCACCCCGGGTTCCATGCCAACAGTGTAATCCCCGCCTGCCGGGTAGGAACATCTGCTCGACGATGGAGTCCCTGGCTACGGATTGGGCTCGTCGGTAGTGCCGGTGAACGGGTGGGTGTGGGCGGCGGGAGCGTATTCGGGATGCGTGTGTTCCCCGGGTGGTGTGGGATCGAGAGCGGCGAGCGCTTGATCGAGGCGGCGGTCTTCGGTGGGGCCGACCTTGGTGGCGCTAACCCATTTGGTAAGCAGTGCCTGGGTAGCGGCGTCGTTCACTCCCAACGTCATGCCTGCTCCAGCGATCAAGCCCCGGTTCCCCTGACTCGGGTCGCCGCCTTCCAAGATGCCGAGTTTGGCTTGGATACGCTCCACCCAGAACAGGCGAGGTAGCCTTTCGTCTACTTGGTCCTCAACAATGTAGAAACCGGCCATGGGATCTTCCTCCAATAGTTGCATGAATGAACGGAGCCGTTCAACGTCTAAGTCTCCGGGATCGCTGTGGGTGTCGATGCCACGCCCGAAATGGCAATGCCCCATGAACCCGGAGAACCGGTCGACCTCGTCCCGGGTGAGGCGACATTCGGTTTCGGCTCCGAACTCGCAGCACGAGAAGTCGAGCCAGAGGTCCGGTACCCCCATCTCGGTGACAAACCACTGACACAGATCCGCAAGGGCCTGATAGAACGAGTCCGGATACGTCGCCACATTGGCGGCTCGACCCGCCACCTCGATCTGCCACACGAACCGGTCGTCCTCCCCTGCGTTGTCCCGCAACCCGTACCCGGCCACATTCAATGGCAAGGTCTGGTATAGCCAGTCCCCGTCGGGCCACCGATCAGAGTTGATCGCCAGATGCGGCGCTACGGTCCACCGGGTCCAATCTCTGGGCCAACCGATCTCTTCAGGGTCGCCGCCTTCGATGGTGTGGAGCACCAGTTTTCTGTTCCCAGACCCGCCCTCCCATGGCTTGCCAGGCACCGGCACCTCGTCGGTCACGTCGATCGCGTCGGGATGCATCGTTGGTGCCACCAACGCAGCTCCGTCCATGACCCCGCTGACGTACACAGACTCGCCCGGCACCAACCGTTCGATCGTGACAAGGTCGACCTCGGCCGCGGGCAACCCCGACGGCTCGACGATACTGTCGGTGACAGCTACGGCGCCCATGTGCCAAGCCGACGCAACCAACAACCAATTCCCCTCGAACCGCCCGTGGTAGTAGATGAACCACGACCGGGCCACCGCATCCTGGATCGCGGGCACTCGGATGTCGCCGACCACACCCGCTTGAGACATCAAATACGGAATGGACCCTTGCGGTTCGTCGTGGACCTCCGGGTCGTAGTACAACATCTGATAGGCACCGAACGCCAACGACGGACCACCCGGACGAGGCCTGCGATTCACCGCCTGATAGTCGCCCTCGAGACTGCCAGACTCGACCAGACGGACACCAGCCATGAAGGCATCAAGAAAGGACATCAGCGATACAGATCCGTCGAGACGCTCTTGAACACGCACGCCACGCCGAACCCCCTCACAACTCGCCGACCCGTACCCCGTTCACTATACCGACAGACTCGAAGAGATGCGGTGCGTGTTCCAATTCGTCGTCACACTCCCACACGTCTGTCCTGTGCCCGGCTCTCCAGCTATCAGTGTGGCTCCTATTGACATGACGCTCATCTTTCCACACTCGGGAACCACCAGGAAACCCAGGGCGAACCGGTCAGCGGCTTGAGGGTCGATCTCGAACGGGTCGTCCTCGTCGAGTGCGTCGATATGGA
>CAYUJA010000033.1:0-12108 GCA_964444875.1 uncultured Acidimicrobiaceae bacterium
AACCGCTCATCGATCCCGAAGCAGACCTCAGGAGTGTCGCCGAATCGGGTGCGGCAATGATCATCGTGAGCAGGGACTTCGACGTCGACGTGGAGAACGTCGCCCCGGATTACCCCGACGTCCGATTCGTAGCCATAGATCCTGTCGTTCTCCACATCACCGCTCCGAACATCACGGAGATGCAATTCGCCGTCCAGGACAGCGCGTTCCTCGCTGGGGTTGCGGCAGCCAGAACGTCACGAACGGGAATCGTCGGTTTCGTCGGCGGCTTCCAGTCACTTCCGTCTGAGCGGTCGCGCACAGGCTTCGAACAGGGTGCACGGTTCGAGAACCCGGACGTCAGCGTCGTGTCCATGTACGTGGGCCCGGTGGAGAGCCCGGGTGTGAAAGCACAGACCCGGCCAGACCTCGCGCGTGAGTTGGCTGGCGCCATGTTCGCCGAAGGGGTAGATGTCATCTTCTCGGACGCTGGCGAATCCGGTGAGGGCGTCGTTCAGGCGGCGAGAGAGACGTCGAGCACGAACGAACTCTGGGTGATCGGCTCAGATACCGATGCGTTCTACACGACATCGTCGGAGATCGACAGATCGCTTCTGCTCACCTCGACGATCAAGCGATACGACTCGGCTGTCGGCGTTGCTGTCGAGGCGTTCCTCGACGGTTCTCTCAAGTCAGGTGACATCGTTCTCGGACTCCCGGAGGAAGGTGTGAGCCTCTCGCGGTCTGGTGACAATCTCACCGAGATCGACGGATACCTGAAGAACGTCGAGGGAGATCTCTCCTTCGGGCATATCAGAGTCGCCAGGGACTCGCT
Source organism: uncultured Acidimicrobiaceae bacterium (assembly GCA_964444875.1). GTDB lineage: Bacteria > Actinomycetota > Acidimicrobiia > Spongiisociales > UBA5794 > JAMBLL01. The sequence continues at coordinate 815 of CAYUJA010000033.1, forward strand.
CGTGGCCCCAGCCTGGCGGCTCGAACCCGATGTGACGATCCGGCTCGATATGACCGATACCTCCTGCGTCGCAGAGGCCGCCGGAGGGCAGGGGATCGAAGGTGGCCGAATCCGCCTGGAACGTGGGGCCATCGTGCTGTTCGAATACACGAACCGGACCGATCTCGTTGGTGGTGTCGCCATTCGAACGATCGCGCCCGGCGTATCGCTGTCAGATCTCGCCGAAGAGGCGACCGTTGGAATACCGACATCCTTCGAGGCAGTGCTTGCCATGTCGTTCGTAGAGCCAGGAGCGACAACGTCGGTTGCTGCAGTGATGGATGGAACGCCGTTCGTTCCGAATTGCATCTCCTCAGCAGACAGTGGCGGTTCTTCTGACTTCATCCCGATGATCGTGAGTCCTGGTGCATGAGATCGACACCGACGCCCCAGGCGGGGCCAGACAGGTGCGCCGAACGACGGATCTCGGATTCATCATCCACCGCTCTCGAATATCCCATGGACGTCCAACAAGGAGCGCAACATGAAATGGCTCATCGCAACCATTGTCGGACTCGCGGCCATCGTACTCGTCGGTGCGGTGGTCGTGGTTTCGGGACCGAACGCCTTCGATGGCGATCGCGCCGACATCGGAGGCCAGGGCGGGGAAGGGCAGCCGCTTGCGACCGATGGTGCACAACTCACTCGTGCCGCCGACGGATTGCGTGTGTCCGCTGTGGTCCCCACACCGACCCCTGGTAGTTACGAGTATCCGACTGGTGACATGGTGCCCCCGTGGGCAGAACTGCATCCGGAGGTGCTCCCAGGCAGTCCGGAGGAACCAGAGGCCTTCACGATGTGGGTGTTCGTCTTCAACTATCCGGACCTGTGTACCGACGATTCCTGCGATCTCGACGACCTCGGCCAAGATGCTCCGGCGAAGGGTGGGGCGTTCCAGGCAGACGGTCGTGTCGCCGACGGTGACGAACTCGACCTTGCCGGTTCCGTTCGTTTCGGCCAGGAACCATCCAGTGGTTCATCGCTCGAGAACCCGCTCGGTGCCGAGGTCCACATAGCGATCGCTCCCCACGGCAAGGCGCTCAGCGGACCGGGCCTCGAGCGACAGCTCAACGGCCCCCTCGGCAACCCGACCCTGTGGTGGGCCGCCACGTTCTCGTCGTGAGCGAACTCGCTGCGCTCGTTGACCGCTCGCAGGCTCGCTTCCAGATACCAGATACCAGATGCCGGAACGCTCGGCTGGCGTCTGGCATCGGGAGTCTGTGTTCTGTGTTCTGTGCTCTTCCCTACCCGAAGAACGTCACGGCGGTCTGATACAGCTCATCTGGGACGCCTCTGACCGATGCTGTGGCGTGTGCGATCGGGCATGAGACGATGTCTGGCCCCCGCACCGCAACCATGATGTTCGTTGCCCCATCCGCTGCGAGGTCTGCGGCCTTGACCCCGAGACGCGATGCGAGAACTCTGTCCGATGCGACGGGTGTTCCTCCGCGCTGGATGTGTCCGAGGATCGTGACCCTGGTTTCGAAGCTTGTGAGGTCTTCGATGGCATTGGCGATCTGGTAGGACACCCCTCCGAGGCGGTCGAAACCGAACGCGTCCTTCTTGAGGTCCTCCCGTTCGTATCCGGGAGGTGGCTCGACACCTTCGGCGACGACCACGATCGAATAGTGATGGCCCTTGCGGTGGCGCTTGCGCAGCGTGGCGACAACGTCGGAGATGTCGTACGGATGTTCGGGGATCAGGATGTAGTCCGCTCCTCCAGCGATCCCTGCGTAGGTGGCTATCCATCCCTTGGTGCGGCCCATGACCTCGACGATCATGACCCTGTTATGTGCCTCGGCAGTGGTCGCGAGGCGGTCGACGGCGTCGGTGGCGATCTGGACGGCGGTCTGGAAACCGAACGTGATGTCCGTGCCGGGGATGTCGTTGTCGATCGTCTTTGGCACACCGATGACATGGACCCCCTCTTGTGCAAGACGCATCGCCGAGCGCATGGTGCCATCGCCACCGATCACGATCACCGTATCGATACCGTTCCTCTTGAGCGTCGCTTCACACGATGCACGTCCGTCCCCGTGGACGTACGGGTCCATGCGCGACGTGCCGAGGATCGTTCCACCGCGTCCGAGGATGCCGCGCACCGCCTGGCGGTCGAGATGTCGGGTGCGGTCCTGCATGAGGCCTTCCCAGCCATTGTCGATGCCAACGACCTCGATGTCGTGTTCGATCGCCCTTCCGACGACACCGCGGATGACAGCGTTGAGCCCAGGGCAGTCTCCGCCTGCGGTGAGAACTCCAATGACGGCCATGGGCATGCTCCTCGATGTTCCAGGTCCCCGAGATGTTCGCGGACGCCCCAAGGGTAGGGGCGAAACCAGCCGCTGAAGGTGCCAAACTAGGCACCACACAGGTGTGCGATTCGCGAGTGCGCTCGGTCCGCCATCGTGCTTACATGCGTGTAGTTCACAACGCGGGGTCTCTGTGGCAGATAGCTTTGCCCATCTTCATGTTCACACCGAGTTCTCCATGCTCGATGGTGCAGCGCGGGTACAGGATCTGGTCCAGGCGGTCGCCGCAGATGGCCAGCCTGCGGTGGCGATCACGGACCACGGTGTCCTGTACGGCGTCGTCGATTTCATGAAGGCCGCCAAGGGTGCCGGGGTCAAACCGATCGTTGGCATCGAGGCGTACACGACCCCTGGATCCCGCCTCGAACGGAGGCCACGCAGGGACGATAAGCGTTACCACCTGACGATCCTCGCAGAGAACGAGACCGGGTACCACAACCTCATCAAATTGGCGTCGCGGGCCTACACCGAGGGGTACTACTACAAGCCGCGGATGGACATCGAACTGCTCTCGGAGTACGCACAGGGCCTGATCGTCGGGTCCGGCTGTCTCGGCGGCCATGTGCCGCAACTCCTCGGTGTCGACGATGCCGCCGACGACGACCAGATGACCCAGGAGAGGGACTTCGATGCTGCCCTCGCAACGGCTGGCATGTACCAGGACATCTTCGGGCGTGACAATTACTTCATCGAACTTCAGGACCATGGCATCGCGGCACAGCGCAAGATCATGCCAGACCTGCTCGACATCGCAAAGAAGATCAACGCGCCGCTGCTCGCTGCGAACGACTCGCACTACACCCATGCCCATGAAGCCGATGCCCACGATGCGCTCCTGTGTATCCAGACCGGGTCGGTCAGGTCGGACGAGAAGCGTTTCAAGTTCCACTCCCAGGAGTTCTACATAAAGTCGGCTTCACAGATGCGTGCTCTGTTCCCCGATGACGAGTACCCGGGGGCTACGGACAACACGCTGTGGATCGCGGAACGCGTCGATCTCGACGTCGAGTTCGGGAAGATCCTCCTGCCCCATTTCGACGTGCCGGAGGGTTACGACGAGGATTCCTATCTGCGCCACCTCGTTCTCGAGGGAGCGACGATGCGCTACGGGACGCTCGACGACGTCCGTAGGGACCGGATCGACTACGAACTGCGTGTCATCTCCGAGATGGGGTTCTCTGCCTACTTCCTCATCGTGTGGGACCTGATCAAGTACGCAAAGGAACACGGGATTCGGACGGGGCCAGGCAGGGGCAGCGCTGCGGGGTCGATCGTTGCGTACTGCCTCTCGATCACCGCCCTCGATCCGATCGAGTTCGGGCTGATCTTCGAGCGTTTCTTGAACCCAGGCCGCAAGGAGATGCCCGATATCGACATGGACTTCGACGAGCGGTATCGCGGCGACGTGATCAAGTACTCGGCAGAGAAGTACGGCTCGGACCATGTCGCACAGATCATCACCTTCTCCACGATCAAGGGGAAACAGGCGATCAGAGATGCCGCACGGGTCCTCGACTATCCGTACTCCGCAGGCGACCAACTCGCCAAAGCGATGCCGCCGGCGATCCTCGGCAGGGATGCCACCATCGACCAGTGCCTCACCGAACCGGACCGGTACGCATCGAGTGATGAGAAGGACCACTACGCAGCAGCCTCGGGGCTGCGGGACCTCATCGATACGATGGACGGCGCCCCCGAGATCATCGAGACGGCCAGGGGACTTGAAGGCCTCCGGCGCCAGGATTCGATCCACGCTGCTGCGGTGGTGATCTCGCCTGAGCCTCTCACCAACATCGTCCCCATCCAGCAGAAGGGTGAAGACGCCGAGATCGTCACCCAGTACGAGATGCACGGGGTCGAGGCACTGGGTTTGCTGAAGATGGACTTCCTCGGATTGCGAAACCTCGCGACCATAGAACGTGCCCTTGAACTGATCGAGCGCAACACGGGAACCAGGCCAGACATCGACCACGTGCCGCTCGACGACGAGAAGGTGTACGAACTCTTCCGCAAGGGCGACACCATCGGCGTGTTCCAGTTCGAGGGTGGGCCGATGCGCGCCCTCATGCGGAATCTCGGCCCAGACAAGTTCGAACACCTGATCACCCTCAACGCTCTCTACCGCCCTGGCCCGCTCGGTGCTGGGATGCACCTCGAGTACGCGGACCGCAAGAACGGGAAGAAACCCGTCGAGTATCCGCACCCCGACCTCGCAGAGGTCCTCGGCGATACGTACGGCATCATCGCCTACCAGGAGCAGGTGATGCAGACCGCTCAGAAGATCGCAGGATTCTCGATGGCCGAGGCTGATGGCCTCCGCAAGGCCATGGGGAAGAAGATCCCGGCTGTCATGGCCGATCAGGAGGCCAAGTTCGTTGCAGGAAGCATCGAGCAGGGATATGGCGAACAACTCGGGAAGGACCTCTTCGGCTTCATCGAGCATTTCGCCGGATACGGTTTCAACAAGAGCCATTCTGCTGCGTACACCCTGGTGGCGTACCAGACCGCCTGGCTGAAGGTCCACCACCCGGCAGAGTACATGGCAGCGCTCCTCACCGGGGTCAAGCGTGACAAGGACAAGACGGCCGCCTACTTGCACGAGTGCCGGATGATGGATATCGACGTCGTCGTCCCTGGTATCAACGAAGCCGACCGTGACTTTCTCGCCGCGGACGCCAGGATCGTGTTCGGGCTTTCGGCCGTGCGCAACGTCGGTGAGGCGGTCGTCGACATGATCGTTGCCGAACGTACCGCGAACGGGAGGTTCACGGACTTCTTCGACTTCATCGACAGGGTCGATGTGCAGGTGCTCAACAAACGGACGATCGAGTCGATGATCAAGGCGGGTGCGTTCGACAACATCGGCCACCCGAGGCGAGGCCTGCTCGAGGTCGCCTACGCCACCGTCGATGCGACCGTCGACAGGCGGAGGGCCGAGGATGCCGGTCAGTACAGCCTGTTCGGTGGGGGAGACGCCGAGGTGTCAGACATCTCGCGTGAGATCCCAGACCACGAGTGGGACAAGAAGAAACTCCTTGCCTTCGAGAAGGAGATGCTTGGCCTCTACATCTCCGACCATCCTCTCTTTGGCGTCGAGAACTATCTCGCCACGATGACGGACACCGAGATCCCGGCTCTGTGGGACAAGGACGACAAGGCCCAGGCGGTCATCGGTGGCGTGATCGGCTCGTTGAACCGCCGCTACACACGCAAGGGCGAGCCGATGCTCTACTTCCCTGTCGAGGGTCTGGCAGGGAGCGTCGAAGCCGTGGCGTTCCCGCGAACCGTCGCCGAATACGGGCCGATGATCCGCGAGGATGCCATCCTCGTGTTGAAGGGCAGGGTCGACCATCGCGGAGACGACATCAAGTTCATCGTTCACTCCGCCACCGAACCGGTTCTCGAGGCCGATGCGTCTATTCGGCTCCGTGTGCCGGCGTCGCGGATGTCGCCCGTGGTGGCCAAGAGGCTCAAAGACGTCCTGTTGAACCATCCAGGCAACGCCCCCGTCTTCCTGCACCTGACCGAAGACTCCGGCGAGCGGGTGCTCAAGCTCGGGACAGACCACTGCGTCGACCCCCGGTCTGCCCTCTTTGCCGAGCTGAGGGAGCTCTTCGGCAGCTCAGCAGTGTTCTAGCCGTTTTCCGCTTTCCGTTTTCCGACTGTGAACTGTGAACTGTGAACTGTCAACCCTCTGCCAGCAGACCTTCCACCAGCTCCGTTCCTTCTATCAGGGCCCGGAGATCGTCGAGGCTGTCGGGTGGAGGGCTGACGAGGCCTATCGCGTGCAGGGCAACGTCGTAGCGTCCAGACAACTCGGCTGCTGCGTCGGACTGGCGTTGGGCTTCCGTCGCCCACATGTGAAGGTTCACCCGTGCGCGGGCACGCAGTTCAGGGTCCCGGATCTGCCTGCTGGGTTTCGAGGCTGCCTCGATCCACGCGAGGGGAAGTGCCCGGTTGAAGATGATCCCCGCCGGCTGGATCGAGATGCCTTCCAGTTCCCTGAAGAACCGCCTGGTTTCGTAGATCGGTGTCGGGTCGGCCGTCGTTGCGATGATCGTTGTTGCCTGTTGGAGATAACGCTCAATCGTTCGGGACCGTGCCGCCAGGCTCGTGTACATCGTCGAGAGGTCGAGTAGGAAGTCAGCCACGTCAGAGAGCATCGGGCCGCCGAGGACGGTATCTGCGATCTTGAGCATGGGCCGTGCCGTGAACTTGAACAGCACGCTGCGACCGGGTATGCGCGAGCCGGTGAGCCACTTGAGGAGCTTTCCCGATACGAGGTCACCGGTGCGCGCCGGGGCCGTGAAGAAGTCGATTCCCCCGCCGGACGGCGGTGTGTCGATGACCAGCATGTCGTACTGGCGTGACTCGATGTACTCGGCCATCCGCTCTCCCGCAGCGTATGCCTGAGCAGCCGGGAACCGGTCGGCGATCGCACGGAAGTACGGGTTGACGAGGAGCCGGTCGCCAACTTCAGGTTCGGCATAGCGGTAGATGATGGCTTCCCACGAGGCGGACACGTCGAGCATCGCCGCCCACATGTTGTCGGTTCCATCGACGCGCTGAGGCTGATCACCGATGTGGTCGATGCCGAGGGCGTCTGCGAGTCGCTTTGCAGGATCGATCGTGAGTACGAGCGTCTTGAATCCTCGTTTCGCCAGTGTTGCTGCCAGAGCAGCGGCGATCGTCGTCTTCCCAACACCGCCGGCCCCGGTCACGATGATCGTCCGCGTTGTCATATGACCACACCGATCACGTCTGAGAGCTGGAGCGACACCTCGTGAGGTGTGAAGACACCGGCGAGGTAGGGGAGGGACACCCTGAAGTCGATCGCATCGAGCCATGTTGCCTGGTCGGCTTCGATGCGGGTTTGCAGCGATGCTGCGTCCCTGACAGGGCCGGCGGGAAGTTCGTCGATCTGGCCAGGCTCGATGCCGCTCGCATCGAGAACGCGGTTCATCATGACGATCGGCTCGGGGCCGAGATGTTCCTTCCTGAGGATCGTGATGGCTTCTTTCGTCTCGCTGACGGGCAGTTCGGCCGGGTTCGTCACGATGATCACGGAAGAGACGGTCTGGTCGTTGAGTGTGCGCTCCATGGTGCTTGCTTGTTTCCGCACCATGCCGGTCGGGACGAGTTGGGCGATCGTTTGGGGTGCGCGCATGTACGACTGGAACTGGCCGAGAGATGACGCATCGACGACCACCGCGTCCCACACGCCCTTCCAGGTCTCGTACAGTGGCTTACCGATGCTGATGATCTCCCTGACGCCGGGTGCGGTCTCGGCCAGGACGCTCAGTGCTGCAGCGATCTGTTTCGTCGGGGCGCCCCGCGGCACGTGGAGCTGGAGCTTGAGGTACTCGTCGAGCGCAGCTGCCCTGTCGAGGGTCATGGCACTCAGACCATCGCGTACCTCGGATGGCTCGTAGGTGAGGGTGTGTGAGCCGAGATGTGCAGCGAGCCCGGAGCTGGTCGCCATGTCGATCACCAGCACCGATTCGCCTCGCCGTGCCTTGGCCGTTGCCAGCGCAGCCGTGACAGCGGACTTTCCTGATCCACCCTTTCCGGTGACGAAGGTGAGACGCGTTGCAACCATTTATGACAGGGTAGCTCCCAAGCCCCATCTGCGGTCTAGCCTCTCTGTGACAACGAGAGGAGACACTGTGGCGAAGCTCGACATGGAGGAATTCTTGCATCGGTTCGAGGAGCGAGCCCTGGCTGTGCGTGATCGGGGTATCCCCCCGCTCGAAGGGCAGGCCCGCCAGGTGTTCATCGAAGGGGCCGAACGCGACTTCTTCGACTATTCGCTCATCGCTTCGGCGAGTTGGTCCGTCGAGGACGACCATCTCGTGTTGCGCATACCGATGTCAGGCTGACGGTTCGTCGACCCCTAGCACCGCTCGTTTCGCTGCGGCCCTTCGTTCGGTCTCGAGACGCCCGAGGTCGTAGTCGTTGTGGTCGACGAACGACATCGCGTTGGCGATCCTGGTGTGGCCTGCAACATCGCGGATCTGGGTATGCATCTCCTGGCACACCGCCCTGTAGTCGGGATGGCCACCCTGCTGGGTACGCAACTCGAGCATGTGGAACGCCTCCCTGGCGTTGAGGTTCATCGAGAAGCGGACCTTGTAGGCGAACGGCACCACGTACTGGGCGACCTCGGGCGAGGTCGCTGAGGCGAGATCGCTGTACAGGTCGGCCATGGCGCCCATGGCGTCGTCCCACTCCGTGTCTGCGCCGATGTCGGCGACGGACTCAGGCATGATGAACCCGTTCCCAGGCGACAGCGCCTGCCAGTCGATCGTCAGCATGCGATGACGTTGCAGATCCCTGAAGATGCCGTAGTCACACAGAACGTCGAACCGGTAGAAGGTCTGCTCCATACCCCGCCCAGGTTTGTGTCTGCGGTTCGTACGGTTCCCGACGTACGCGGCGAAGACGTCGTCGATCTGGGAGTCTGTCATGTGCCACACCGCTGCTCGCAACTCGCGCTCTGGCATGTTCACGTACGGGTACAGGGCGCTTGCGGCAACCTTCCGCTCGCCGTCAGGGTCCCATTCAACGAGTTCGACCGTGGCGCGCGCACCAGGCTTGGACTCGAGAAGAACTGCCTGGTCGGCCATTGCGGAGTGCACGTCCTGGAAGTACTTCGTCCATGCTCCGCCGCGATCTGGCACGTCGACGCGTTTCATGAACGATGGGATGACCGTGCGCAACTCATCGAGCATCAACCCGGCGTTCCAGCGCACCTCCTCGAGCGGGTGGGCGCGCATCCTGAGCAGAAGCGCCTCGTACGCCTGGCCGGAGGCGAAGATGCCGACGTTCGAGGTTGTCGATGCGGGTAGCAATCCCCGTGCATCGTCACACGCTTTGGCCCTGATGGTCGATTTCCACACGAACGCCGAATCTCCGTCCGCACGCGGGTACATGGCTTCGTAGTACGCGACGAGTTTCGCGACGATCGACGAGTAGACCTTGAAGAGCTCGTCGAGTTCGTCAACGTATCGCCTGCCCAGCGGGTGACCGTCGAGTTCGCGCGGGATGTGGTAGCGGTACCGGCCCCCGAGCGTCTGGTCGTAGAAGATGTACCTCGTCGACTGCTCGAGGTAGGACGCGAGTCTGCCCCATTCGAGGACCTTCGTGAGGATGTTCGACGCCTGTTCCACGGCGAGGTGTGCGCCGCCGAGTTGTGCGACGGAGTCATCGCCGTACTGGGTGAACACACGATCGTAGAGCGACTCGGCCTTGGCCCTGCCGACGGTGCCGTGCGAGTCCGAAACCAGAGCGCCTGCATCGAGGTCCTCACGGTCGGCGAACTCGTCGAGGAACAACCTGCGGACTGACTTGGGTGATCGCGAGTACCGCGCGAACAGGGCTCCCTTGACCACCTCAGGCAGACCGAAGATCGCGAATACAGGTTTGTCGATATTTGAGAAGTAGCGTTCGAGTACGGCCTGTTCGACTTCGGTGAACGTTTCGACGTGGAACGAGACTTGGTCAGTGGTCACGGTGTCCTTTGTGGTCGACGAGATGCACCGTACACCACGGTTGAATCCTCAGCAATGTGAACCAGACAGGTACCCTGGAACGATGACTCTCGTGCGGATCGTCCTTGGGATACTTCTCGCCCTGTTGCTGGTGGTCGTGGCCGTGCCCGGTGCGGTTCTCGCCGACCTGGTATCAGGTGGTACGGGCCTCGGGTTGTGCCAGAGCGGTCTTGACACCTGTACGACGGGGGTGTTCGCAGGCACCGAGCTCCTGGTCATGTTGAGCATCGCCCTTGCGGTGCTGGCGGCACTGATCGCGGGCGCCGTGCGGTTGCTGCGCTGGCTGGGGAATCGCAGGCGTTCAGTGAGCCTCTGAGAGGGCCTCTGCTGTCCGTATGTCCGCATCTTCTGGGGGAGAAAAGACGAGGACGACGTAGGTGCCTGCCATGATGAGCGCCGCACCGAACCAGCCCCGCAGCGTCAGGCGTTCTGCGAGGACGAGTGCGGCCGTGGCAACGGCGAACAGCGGTTCCACGGCAAGGATGATCGCCGTACGCGATGGCCCGATGACGGTCTGGGACCACACCTGGATGAGGAAGGCTCCGGCTGTGACGACGACACCTGTCGCCAGAAGCGTCGGCCACACCTCGGTAGGCGGGAGTGCCGGGTTCTGTTCCACGACGGCGGACATGCCCAAACCCGCAACCGCGACGAACGCGAGTTGCACCGCGGTGAACGGTACGACCTCGTGTCTCGGTGCGAGATAGGCGATGATCACGATGTAGACGGCGAAGCTGACAGCACTTGCGAGCGTCCAGAGGTCTCCCGATTCGAAGGTCAGAGTTTCGGTGACCGTGAGCGCTCCGAGGCCGACGATGGACATCGAAGCGCCTACGACGGTGGCGATCGCAGGCGACGTGCGGCGCGCGATCGCGGCGATGAGCGGGGTGAACACGACGTACAGTCCGGTGATCAGCCCGGAGTTCGTCGCCGACGTCAACTCGAGGCCGATCGTCTGTGTTGCGTACCCGATGAAGAGCACGATCCCCGCGATCGTGCCATCGCGCCACACCGAGCGGCCGAACGGGCGCCCGATGATCAGGAGGATGACGGCGCCGATGAGGAAGCGCCAGCCAACGAAGGCCAGAGGTGGAATCGAATCGAGAGCATCCTTGACAACGACGAACGTCATCCCGAACAGTGCCGCCGCAACGGTCAGCGCCCCATATGCGTACGTCCTGCGATTCATGGAAAGGAATCTAGGAGCGTGGCGGGACACGAGGCAATGCGGCACTTCGGAAATGAGCGGGGTCGGCTGGAACTGGGGAGACCACAGTCAGTAGTACGAAGCAGGTATCACGCATTACGAGGATCAGCGGATAGGCGAAAGCCTGTCTGTAGATGGACGATCTCAGAGCCCCCTCTGGACCTCGTTCCTCGGCCCATCTCCCCCGGA
>CAYUJA010000034.1:0-11930 GCA_964444875.1 uncultured Acidimicrobiaceae bacterium
CTGAACAGTGGGCTACGCGAGGTACGGTGTACCGTTTCATGTTGCCACTCCTTTAATAATCAGTGGTTGGGTGTGATCTGTGTCGCTTTCATGCGGCGCAGCATGAAAGGTTCTTGACGTCCTTGTTGAACGTCTGGGCCGCGAGCTTGAGCGCCTCAGCCATCGTGAGATACGGGTGGAACATACCGGCGATCTCGTCGACCGTTGCATGGTAGTGCATCGCGACGACTGCAGCCTGGATGACGTCACCTGCGCCTTCGGCAAGCACATGGGCACCGAGCAGTTCGCCCGTCGACTCGTTGGCGACCAGCTTCACGGCTCCGGTCGTGTCCCTGTTCACCAGTGCGCGCGGCACGGACTCGAGGGGGAGGACCGAGACCATCACAGGGTGGCCTGCATCTCGTGCGTCCTGTTCGGTGAGGCCGACCGAGGCGATCGAGGGTGTCGTGAAGGTGACACGGGGCATGGTCCGCAGGTCGAGCGTGCGACCGGCGCCTCTCAGAGCGTTCTCTGCTGCGATGTTGCCAGACGCGGCCGCCACGTAGACGAACTGGGGTGTCGTCGTGACATCCCCGGCTGCCCAGACGGCAGGGTTCGACGTTGCGAGCCCCGTATCGACGATCACCGAACCGTGCTGGTCTGTCTCAACTCCTGCCCGATCCAGGCCGAGGGTTGCGGTGTTGGCTCGTCTGCCGGTCGCCATCAGCAGCCTGTCGGCTTCCAGACGCGTTGTCGAACCGTCTGTGTCGATCTCGAGCCAGACACGATCTCCGACCTTTCCCGCTCGCCTCGCCAGTGCACCCTCGTAGATGTCGGCTCCTTCGTCCTCGAGGTGTCCTCGCAAGATGCCGGAGATCTCAGGCTCCTCGAACGGCGCGATCCGGTCGAGTGCCTCCACCCAGGCGACCTTCGACCCGAGGTGGGAGAACAGTTGCCCGAGTTCAAGACCGATGGCGTTGGCGCCCACGACGATCAACTCCGCAGGCAGTTCGGTCAGTTCCAGGGCTGTCGTTGAGGTGAGGTAGCCCGTGTCGTCGAGTCCCTCGATGGGAGGTACCCAGGCAGACGCCCCCGTCGAGATGAGATACCGGCCGGCGGTTACCGTGCGTCCATCGACCTCAACGGTGTTCGGGCCTGTGAACGTTGCGGTCCCCGTGATGAGGTCGATGCCGTAGACGTCGAGGAGGTTGGCGTACTTCTCCTGCCTGAGCATGCCCACGAGTTCGTCCTTCGATTGGACGAGGGCCCCGAGGTCCACATCCCCGACAGAGGTTGCGACACCAGCGAAGGGGGAGTGCCCTGCCTGGTAGAACAGTTCGGCGGGGCGCAACATCGCCTTGGATGGCACGCATCCGATGTTCACGCACGTTCCGCCGATCGTTCCCTTCTCGACGATCGCGACCGATGCGCCGAGGTCCCTGGCCTTGATGGCGGCAGCGAAGGAAGCCGAACCCGAGCCGAGAATCAAAAGGTCGTAGTCGTCCGTCGTATCGTCGAGCGTGATCTTGGTGTTCATCATCTACTCCGCATTGGTGGCACCCACACCATAGTAAAGCATTCGGTTACCCAAATCATTCCGTATTTCTTGGGTTTCTTTCGACCACGATCCGACACGAGCCGATGTCGCCACAGTTCGAGTCGAGAAATCCTTTGCCAAGGTCGAGCAGTGCCGCAACCCGCGCGTTGGCGATCGTGTACGTGACGACCCTCCCCGTTCGCTCGCTCTCGAGGTAGCCACACCACACGAGGCAGGTCAGGTGCTGGGAGACCCGTCCCTGGGAGAGGTCCACCTCTTCGACGATCTCCTTCTGGCTTCGGGGTCCATCGAGCAGGAGGCGCAGGATCCTGATCCTGGTCGCATCTCCCATCCCGCGGAAGATGCGTGCGATGAGTTCATCGTCATCGAGGGGGATCGGTTCGAGTTCGATGATGGCAGGTCGTCCCACGGTTGCTCCGATCGCTGTGGTCGAGGGTCGTGACGTCCCATACGATAGACGCGTGGCAACAACATTGGCATTACCCAATGTTGCAGCGAGCTCAACGCGTTTTGACATATCGATACACGATGCGATATGCTCGCCGTGTGGACAGTTCAACAGTCGTTGAATCATTGACGTTCGAAGAACGGGCCGATCTCTTGAAGGCGATCGCCGACCCGAGCCGACTTGAGATCCTCGAACTTCTCTCTCCGGAGATCCGCTGCAATTGTCATCTTCAAGAAGCGCTTGACCTCGCTCCGAATCTTCTCTCGTACCACCTCAGAGTGTTGCGCGAGGCCGGCCTGATCAAAGGCACGAGGCGTGGCCGCTGGGTCGACTACGAACTCACGCCGGACGGGCATGCCCGCATAGCTGCTGCGATACCGGGGGTTGAGTGATGAGTACCGCCGAAGCGGGAGTGGTTCGCAAACTCTCGAGACTCGACAGGTACCTGCCGGTCTGGATCCTGCTCGCCATGGCCGTCGGACTGCTCGCAGGCAGGATGTTCGGCGGCCTCAACGACACGCTCGACACGTTCAAGATCGATACGGTGTCGCTGCCGATCGCGATCGGCCTGTTCGCGATGATGTATCCAGTGCTCGCCAAGGTGAAGTACTCGAAGGTGGGTGAGGTCACGACGGACCGCAAGCTGATGGGCACCTCGCTCGTCCTCAACTGGATCGTCGGGCCTGCGGTCATGTTCACCCTGGCATGGATCATGCTTCCCGACCTGCCTGCCTACCGCACGGGTCTCATCATCGTCGGGCTTGCACGGTGTATCGCCATGGTCCTCATCTGGAACGACCTTGCGTGCGGATCCGGTGAGGCTGCCGCGGTTCTCGTGGCCATCAACTCGGTGTTCCAGGTCGTTGCGTACGCCATCTTGGGCTGGTTCTATCTCCAGGCGCTTCCTCAGTGGCTCGGACTCGACAACGGCACGACGCTTGACATCTCCGTGTGGGCGATTGCAAAGACGGTGCTCATCTTCCTTGGGATCCCCCTCCTCGCCGGGTACCTGACGAGGGTGTGGGGAGAACGTGTAAAGGGTGTCGACTGGTACGAGAACGTGTTCCTCCCAAGGATCGGCCCTTTCGCCCTGTGGGGGTTGCTCTACACGGTCGTGATCATGTTCGCCCTCCAGGGAGAGACGATCACGGCGCGCCCGTTCGATGTCGTACGGATCGCGCTTCCGCTTCTGGCGTACTTCGTCATCATGTGGTTCGGTTCGTTCTTCACCGGGTACCGGATGCGGTTCACCTACGAGAGGAACACATCGATGGCGTTCACGGCAGCGGGTAACAACTTCGAACTCGCCATCGCTGTGGCGATCGGTGTGTTCGGTATCGCCTCCGGTGAGGCGCTCGCGACCGTGGTTGGGCCTCTCATCGAGGTCCCTGCACTCATCGCCCTCGTCTACGCTGCGCTGTGGGCGCGGCGACGCTTCTACGATCCCTCAGGCCGACCACGCATACGCAATACGTGAATACGTCCTACCAGTATTCCTCGAAGTGGATGTTGCCAGGCGCGTCTCTGCGGTCGAGGGAGAAGCCGCGTTCGGTGAGTAACTGGATGACCCCGACCGATTCCGGGAACTTCTCGACCCCGTCTTGGACCTCGGGAAGACCGATCATCGCGGGGTTGCCACAGAGGAACACGTGGGTGGTCTCGGGGTCGAGTTCGACGCCGAGTTCGTTGCTGAAGACGTCGCCCGTGATGAGATCCTGCATGTAGCGCGTCGGAACGTCAGGTTCGCGCGTCGGGATCGGCAGGTACCGGTAGTTGTGGTATCGAGTTTCGAGTTGTCGATGTTTGTCGATGTACGCCAGGTCTGCCCACCGGCGGACACTCGCCACCGCCACGATCGGGCCGTAGTGGCCTTTGCGGAGAAGTCCGACAGCCATTGCATTGTGAGGTGCCTCACCTGTACCTGTGGACAGGAACACCACCGTCGATGACGGGTCGGTGACCGAAGCGAGCGTATAACGGCCTGTGACCTTTGGCCCGAGGTAGATGCGGTCCCCTTCGCTCTTGAGAGCGATCCTCGGCGTGAGCGCAGGCACATTGTCGGCCGATGGGTTCACGAGAACGATGTAGAACTCGAGTTCGTTGCTCTCCTCGATCGACGACAGGTATCCGTGCCCGTCGAATATGGGATTCGAGATCGAGTACGACCGACGGATGAGCTTCCACCACCGCGTGTCCAGGTCGGCGTCGGTAGCGTCGTCGATGCGATCTTCCCAGAACCCCAGACCGAGTGTTGCGTACTGTCCCGGCGCGTGGTCAGTGTCCCCGTGGTCCGGACTCACCTTGATCATCCAGAGATCCGGGTGGGCCTTGTCGAACTCTGTGATCGTCGCGTTGTAGTGCCGTTCGCGAAGTTCTTCGACCACACCGGCGTGGCGTGCCCTGCGCTGTACGGACGACTTCGGTGGTTCCACGGCCACGTCGGGGAAACACGCCTGAGCGATTCGGGCGCCGACCTCCCATCCAGGTGCCGTCGGTGCCACGTCGTCCGGCCTGGGTTCGCCGAGGAACCACACCTTGCCCGAGGCCAGCGCAGCATCGGACACACCGATGTCTTCCGGGTTCGCACGACGGCGTTGTGAGGCGAACACGACATAATCGAACTCGAGGTCCGGCGTCTGCCTGTCGCTGAAGGACGCTATCGGATACACGTCCAGCATGCCGATCTGCTCCGGCACGGCCCAATACAGGAGCGTTGCCTGGCGCTCGCGTTCAAGACGCCACAAGATCTCCTCGCCGGTCGGCGAGAGTTGGGCCGGATCCATACCGCCGGCAGCCATCACGACACGGGCACCCGCCGTTGCTGCAGCATCGACCAGTTCAACGGCGTGGTCGGTGTATCCGACCACGAGCACGTCGGCATCATCGGGGTGCGGCGGAAGTTCGTCGATGAGCACACGATCCGACGGAGGGACGGAGATCGGTGGGATCCAATCGGGATCCGGTTCGCGTAGTGTGACGAGGCATCCGACCGTCCGATATGAGTGGATGTTCGTGGTGACGATGAGGTCGTCTCCGTCGACGTCGACGCTGATCGCGTGCTCCCCGTACCCGATGTCGAGTTGATTCTCCGCGACGAGTTCGGAGAACGCGATCTCGCTCGACGGCTCGATGATGCGGACGCGCTCCAACCCGGAGCGACGCCACGAGATCGCAACCGACAGCCCGCCTGCCCTGCCGCCGATGATGATGAGGTCGTATCGGTCCATCAAGTAGCCTGCCTACTGGTTCTCAGCGGTGCGTTCGTCCATGAGCCGCTCGATGATCGGGGCGAAGATGATCTCGAGGGCGAGCCCCATCCTGCCACCAGGCACGGCGATGTTGTTCCTGCGTGACATGAACGAGTCGTGCAACATCGACAGCAGGTAGGGGAAATCTGTGTTGAACTTCGTGGGATCCTGGAATCGGATGACGACGATGCTCTCGTCCAGCGTGGGGATGTCACGGGCGATGAACGGGTTGGACGTGTCAACGGTCGGTACCCGCTGGAAGTTGATGTCGGTGCGTGAGAACTGCGGTGTGATGACGTTCACATAGTCGACCATCCTGCGCAGGATCGTGTCGGTCACATGGCCGGCGTGATAGCCACGCACCGCAGTGTCGCGATGGATCTTCTGTATCCACTCCAGGTTCACGATCGGCACGACACCGATCAACAGGTCGGCACGGGACGCAACATCGATGTCATCTGTAACGACGGCGCCGTGGAGACCTTCGTAGAACAGGAGGTCACTGCCTTCGCCAGCCTCCTCCCACGGGGTGAACGTTCCAGGCTCCCGGCCGTGGCGGGTCGCCTCCTCCTGGTTGTGGATGTAGTGCCTGGTCCTGCCATGGCCCGTCTTGCCGTAACCATCGAAGAGTTCTTCGAGGTCCCCGAGCAGGTTGGCCTCGACGCCGAAGTGGCTGAAGTTGGTTCCGTCGCGGGCGGTCTGTTCCACACGTTCTCGCATGTCGGCACGGTTGTAGCGGTGGAAGCTGTCACCCTCGACGACCATCGGCGTCACACCGAGACGGGTGAAGATGTGCTCGAACGCGACCTTGACCGTCGTGGTCCCTGCCCCTGAAGAGCCGGTCACGGCGATCACGGGATGAGATCGTGACATCGCCAGCGCCTATGGCCGCATCTCGGTGGACCCGGTTCGGGGCATCAGTCCACCTCCAGGGTCTCTCTCCAGCCGGGGAAGAACTGGTCCGCGTCGTCGGGGAAGGATGCGAAGGCCCGTGCGAGTTGGCGATGCTCTTTGGCGTACTCGAGTGCGTCTGCTCCCTCCAGATAACACTCGTAGGCCTGACGGAGCGACCGTGCGCCTTCCGCCGCACCGTCGAGGTGGCCGAAGGCGCCTCCGCCGGCTGTGAGGATGATGTTGCCGTGCCCGAGGTTGTCGTAGAACTTGATCGAGCGCACAGCGTTCATGCCTCCAGAGACGATCGGCGTGGTCGGTGCCATGCCATGCCACTGTTGCTCGAAGAACGGACCCTGTGCCACGTCGCGTTCGAGCATGTACGCGATGTTGCGATCGTCGGCCTCGCTCTCCATCTTGCCGAACCCCATCGTGCCGACATGGATGCCCGATGAACCCATGACCCTTGCCAGCTTCGCCAGCACGAGTGCGGTGTACCCGCGCATGGATTGGGGAGACGTGACCGCCCCGTGGCCTGCCCTGTGGTAGTGGATGTACTGGTTCGGGAAGTTCTTCCGGGCCGTCGTCACCGCGGCAGGGCCGGCCACGTATCCGTCGACGAGGAACGCCACGTGGGAAGCGTTCTCCCCGAACACATCGAGGATGAACTCGCCACGGGCGATCATCTCGTCGTGGTCATCCGCCGTGATGTTCGCGGAGAAGAGTTTGGCTTCGCCGGTGTCCTGCTGAGCGCGGCGCATCGCGTCTGCGACGAGTCGCATCGTCTCGCGCAGTGGCGCGAACGGCTGGTTTCCCTGCGGCTCGTCGTTCTTGATGAAGTCACCGCCTGTCCAGAAATCGTATGAAGCATCGGCGAAAGGTTGTGGTCGCAGACCGAGTTTCGGTTTGATGATCGTTCCGACGATCAGGCCGCCATTCTCGGTGGGACGCCCGAGCACCTCCCACAGCGCGCTGATGGTCGTTGCGGGTCCGTCGTACAGGCTGAGATACTCAGGGGGGAAGTAGAAGTCGTGCAGCTTCCCGTACTCGACGTCACCCATGCCCTGGTTGTTCCCTACCGTCAAGGTGAGAAAGGACGCCGTCATCGCCCTGCCATCGATGATGTTGCGATCGAACAGGTCGACGGGGTACGCGATCTTCATCAGTTCTCGCGCAGGGTCGATTTCGTAGACTTTCGCGTCGACAGACAGGGTGTGGTCGTCCGTGGTGCTCACCGGCACGTTCGTTCCGGTGGAGGACTCTGCGGCGAAGTGCGCCGCCGTTGCGAGGTAGTCGTATCCGTCTTTCGGTTTCATCACGTAGGCGGTCAGGACGTGTTGGCCGTTCTCGATGAGTTCCGATTCCGAGAGATTCAGGTCGGCGTAGCGGTTGGACTGATCCATGCTCATTGTCGTTCTCCTCCACAAACGGAACGCTGCCCTTTGCGCTGAGCATAGAAGATTCCTCGATGCGCTGCTCAGAGGACTCGTTTCGTCTGCAACCTCGTGGATCCCGTCATGAGCGGGTCCCTATGACTGTTACGCGCACACGCCCTGTTCGGCAGTGCATGAATCCCTTAGTATTCATCTCCGGATTAGGGTAAGGGTCAGTGCAGACGCTCATCGACGTTCAAGGAGAAGAGGCAGCATGAGCTCAGGCGATCGCCCAACACCGGCTGAGGCCCCTCCGGCGCTGTTGGACTTCAACCAGGAACGTATACGGACGCTCCACTACACGTGGATAGCGTTCTTCATGACCTTCTACGTCTGGTTCAACCTGGCGCCATTGGCGACCACGATGCTCGCCGATGTCGGGTGGCTGACGAAAGAACATGTGAAGATCCTGGCGATCGCCAACGTCGCCCTGACCATCCCGGCGCGCATCGTCGTCGGTGCGCTCATCGACCGATATGGCGCACGGATCGTGTTCAGCGCGTTGATGGTCGTCATGGCTATCCCTGCGGTGGCGTTCGCCATGGGCAACTCGTTCATGCAGTTGCTGATCGCTCGACTCGTCCTGAGCGCAGTCGGCGCCGGTTTCGTCATCGGTATCAAGATGATCGCCCAGTGGTTCACGCCGAAGTACATCGGGCGTGCCGAGGGGTTCTACGCAGGCTGGGGCAACTTCGGATCCGCGTTTGCGGCGATGACGCTTCCCTGGTTCGCGATCACGATTCTGGGTGACGTCCTCGGACTGGGCAACAACGGCTGGCGGTGGGCGATGGCGTTCAACGGCATCGTCATGGGCATCTACGGTGTCATGTACTACTTCCTCGTACGCGACGTGCCTGTAGGGCAGAAACTCCACAAGGCCAAGAAGACCGAGCCGATGATGGTCACGTCGTACGGAGATCTGGTCCAGTACCTCCTCTGGTCGATTCCCCTCGTCGGTGCGCTTGGTGTCCTTGCGTGGCGCGTCGGCAACGTCATCATCGATGGAAGCCCCGTGGTGTCCTCCACCGCGCTGATCGTCATCTACATGGTGCTGGTCGCCGCGTACGTCGGCCATGCCTACAAAGTGCTTCAGATCAACCTCCCGTATCTCAAGGCAGGTGTCCCGGAGGACGAGAAGTACCACTGGGGGAGTGTTGCGGCGCTCAACGCCACCTACTTCGCCAACTTCGGTGCCGAACTTGCTGTGGTCTCGATGCTGCCGTCCTTCTTCGAGAGTACGTTCTCTGGCCTGACCAATGGCGACGGACAGATGCTCGTCACCGCAACCGTTGCAGGGATCGTGGCAGCGTCGTTCGCCTTCGTGAACCTGGTCGCACGTCCCCTTGGCGGGTATATATCGGACAAGATGGCGAACAGGAAGCGCACGATGCTCATCTACATGGGCGGCATCGTCATCGGGTTCTTTCTGATGGGGAACATCGGGATGTGGGGCGATGGTGTCGACGCCGACGGTCTGCGCACGATCGTCCCGCTCTTCGACGGTGTCTGGTGGCTGATCGTTGCCGTGGCGATCACCATCTTCGCCTCGGTGTTCGTCCAGGGTGCAGAAGGCGCAACCTTTGCGATCATCCCGATGGTCAACAAGCGCATGACGGGCCAGATCGCCGGCATGGCCGGTGCATACGGAAATGTCGGCGCTGTGATCTACCTGGTCCTGTTCTCGATGGTCGACTCACGAACGTTCTTCCTCATCCTCGCAGGCGGTGCGCTCGCGGCGTTCGTCGTCACGCTGTTGATGCTCCAGGAACCCAAGGGAGCTTTCGCAGGCGAGTTCTCCCATGACACGGAGGGTGCCATCGAGTAGTGATCCGCTGACAACATCAGGAACAACTAGCCACGGAGGTTCCGTGGGTCACCGAGCAGAAACGGCCCACGGATGCGAAGGGAGTGTCAATGGCCGATATCAAAGAATGGGATGTCGAGAACGAAGAGTTCTGGGAGACGACGGGCAAGAAGGTTGCGAGCCGGAACCTGTGGATCTCGATCCCGAGCCTGCTCGTCGGCTTCGCTGTATGGCTCTACTGGGGGATCATCACCGTCCAGATGCTCAATCTCGATATGGGCTATCAGGGCGTGCCGTTCACGAAACCCCAGTTGTTCACGCTGGCGGCGATCGCCGGTCTCACGGGCGCAACCCTGAGGATCCCGAGCAGCTTCCTCATCCGCATCGCGGGTGGCCGCAACACGATCTTCTTCACGACCGCATTGTTGATGATTCCTGCAGCTGGAGCCGGATTCGCTCTCATGGGGGACACACCTCTGTGGGTGTTCCAGATTCTTGCCGTGCTGTCTGGTATCGGTGGAGGGAACTTCGCGTCTTCCATGTCCAACATCAGTTTCTTCTATCCGAAGAAGAAACAGGGGCTTGCGCTCGGCCTCAACGCTGGACTTGGCAACGCCGGTGTCACGACGATGCAGATCGTCATTCCTCTGGTGATGACCTTCGGTGTCATCGGTGCCGGTAGGACGCTTCAAACTTCCTCAGGATGGATCTTCGGAAAGATCCCCGAAGGGACCGAAACCTGGATCCAGAACGCAGGGTTCGTGTGGTTGCTGTTCCTCGTTCCCCTTGCATTCGCAGCCTGGTTCGGAATGGACAACATACGGGCCGAGCATGTCTCTCCGAACATCAGCGGACCGCTCGGTTCGTTCGCCAAGATCGCAGGAATGCTCGGGATCGCCCTCATCCCTGCCGTAGCTGGCCTGTATGTCATCCTCCCGGTGGGCCTCGGATGGACGTGGGCCAAGTACCCCACCATCGCCCTGGTCATATTCGCCACGGTGATGCTGCTCAAGATGATCCCCGGCGAGATCAAGCCGAACCTCGAGCGCCAGTTCAAGATCTTCGGCAACAAACACACCTGGATCATGAGCGTCATATACACGATGACGTTCGGCAGTTTCATCGGCTACTCCGCCGGTTTCGCCCTTGCGATCAAGGTCATCTTCGGGTTCCAGCACACCCTCGGCGCCGATGGCATCTGGATGCACGATGTCGTCAACCCGAACGGCCCATCTGCTCTCGCCTTCGCATGGATGGGTCCCTTCATCGGTGCGTTCATTCGCCCGGTCGGAGGTTGGATCGCTGACAAGGTCGGCGGTGCGAAGGTGACCATGTTGGTAGCGGTCACGATGATCGCGAGTGCTCTTGGTGTGGCGTACTTCATGAAACAGGCGTACCAATCAGAGACACCTGAGGAGTTCTTCGTCCCGTTCTT
This sequence comes from uncultured Acidimicrobiaceae bacterium, assembly GCA_964444875.1. Lineage (GTDB taxonomy): Bacteria > Actinomycetota > Acidimicrobiia > Spongiisociales > UBA5794 > JAMBLL01. The sequence goes on from CAYUJA010000034.1 coordinate 10,797, forward strand.
CCTCCTGTTCCTCGTCTTGTTCGCAGCGACAGGGGTCGGCAACGGGTCCACGTTCCGCACCATCGCGATCGTCTTCGACAAAGAGCAGGCCGGGCCGGTTCTGGGTTGGACGTCGGCGGTGGCGGCCTATGGCGCCTTCGTCGTCCCCCAGGAGTTCGGTGAGCAGATCAAGGGTGGCACACCCGAGATCGCCCTCTACGCCTTTGCAGTGTTCTACGTGATCTGTCTCGGGCTGAACTGGTGGTACTACCTCGGACCCAAGCGCGAATACGACAATCCGTGAGGCGCTCGAAAGCCCCCCGTCGCCGATGGCGACGGGGGGCTTTCTCGCGCCTGTAGGCTCGGCGCTGGGGCGCCTCGCTGTATGCCGGCCCTGGGGGGCCGGCTGTAGGCTCGGCTGGCGCCTCGCTGTATGGCTAATGGGTGGTGTGGCGCTCGAGTTGGTGGAGGCGGTTGATGAGGGGTCTCGTGGCGGACTGAACGGTGGTTGCGGCGGTGGTGTATTCGGGGTAGAGGCGAACCACGAGATCCATCAACGCATCGACCTCGCAAGCAGAACCGATCGCTATCCCGAGGAAGTGGGCGAACTCCTTCGGACCGTTCCGCCCTGCGCCTTCGGCGATGTTCACGGCGATCGACGTCGAGGCACGCCTGATCTGTGATGAAAGTTCGAACCGTTCGATGTCCGGGAGAGCCCTGGCAACACCGTAGGCGGTTTCCGCCAGATCGAGTGCCTGTCCGTACACCTCAAGGCGTCGGTGATCGTGCATGGGACATTCATACCCCATGTACACCACCATTCCTAGCCCCCCGTCAGCGAGGCGCCAGCCGAGCCTACAGCCCGGCCCCCCAGGGCCGGGCATACAGCCGACCCGCCAGGGTCGGCCTACAGCGAGCTTGCGAGCTGTCCGCGAGGCCCGCCAGGGCCGAGCTCGAGCTAGAAGAGAGCGAGTCCAGAGGTCGCTATGGCCGCCAGAGTGAGAGCTATGCCGTACAGCAGCGCACGGCGAGATGACGAGCTACCCGGCCGATCGTCGAGGGCCCGCAGCCGATCGACGATCGCTGCGCCGGCGAACGCGTTGGCACCCAGAGGTGAGGGCACACCGCTCAAGGACAGGAGCGCACGCTTGGTCG
>CAYUJA010000035.1:0-11617 GCA_964444875.1 uncultured Acidimicrobiaceae bacterium
GAGAAGAGATCGCCGTCTGTCATCCGTCTGGCTGCCCGGCTTCACGTTCGGCCCATTCGGCGAGCACGGTGGTGCGGATCTCTATCCCGAGATCTGCAAGCTGTTCCTCATCGACACGGCTCGGCGATCCTGTAAGCGGGTCTGCACCCGTCTGCGTCTTGGGGAACGGGATGATCTCACGGATGTTCGGTTCGTTGCGCAGGATGCTCACGAACCTGTCGATGCCGATGGCGAAGCCCGCATGCGGCGGCGTTCCGTAGCGGAGCGCCTCGAGAAACCATCCGAAACGGCTCTCTGCGTCTTCGGCCGAGATGTTCATCACCTCGAAGACCTTGGCCTGTACCCCGGGATCATGGATCCTCACGCTGCCCGACCCCAGTTCTGTGCCGTTGAGCACCAGATCGTACGCCTTCGAGATCGCCGTTTCGGGATGGTTGATCATCTCATCGATGCTCGCCGGCGAGGTGAACGGATGGTGCGCTGGAGACAGGTTGCCGTCGGCGTCGACCTCGAACACAGGGAAATCGACGATGAACGCGAACGCCAGCTCATCGTTGTTGTCCGGTTTCCCATGGTCGAGGCGGAGTTGGCCGAGCACGCTGCGCACGACAGAGAGTGTGTCTGCAACGATCAACAGCGTGTCGCCGGGTGCAGCGTCGCACGCTGCGACGATGGCTGTGATCTCTGGCGATGAGAGGAACTTGGCGACGGGTGACCGGACCGAGTCACCTTCCTCGACGACCATCCACACGAGGCCCTTGGCCCCGAGTTCCTGGGCACGAGCGACCTGTGCGTCGAGGCCTGAGCGCGCAAGGCCGAGCGGTCCCGCGTTGATCGCCTGTACGGCACCACCGGCATCGAGGACCCCGGCGAACGCCCTGAACTCCGTCGATGAGAAGACATCCGACAGATCGGTGATCTCCATACCGAATCGCAGATCCGGTTTGTCCGAGCCGTATCGCTCCATCGCCTCGGCGTAGGTGAGCCTGGCGAAATCGCCTTCGATCGAGATGCCGCGCAGGTCGGCTACGACCCGTCTCGCAACCTTGTCGAGCACCTCGAGGACATCCTCCTGGCCCCAGAAGGACCCCTCGAAGTCGAGTTGTGTGAACTCGATCTGACGATCTGCCCTGAAGTCCTCATCGCGATAGCACTTGGCCACCTGGTAGTACCGCTCGACGCCACCGATCATCAGCAGCTGCTTGAACAGCTGAGGGGACTGTGGCAGTGCGTAGAAGTTGCCCTGGCGCAGCCGCGAGGGCACGAGCATGTCACGGGCACCCTCGGGTGTCGAGGCGATGAGGGTGGGTGTTTCCACCTCGAGGAAACCCTCCTCGTCCATGACGTTACGCATCGCCCGGATCGCACGCGACCGCGCTTTGAGGTTCTCGGCCATCCGCGCACGGCGCATGTCGAGATACCTGTACTGCAATCGCAATGATTCGTCGACGTCGACACGGTCATCGAGCTGGAATGGGAGCACCTCAGACGGGCTGAGAACGGAGAGTTCCGATGCAACCACCTCGACCGCCCCTGTTGCAAGGTCGTCGTTCGTCGTACCGTGCGGTCTGGCACGCACCAGGCCATCGACCTGGACGCAGTACTCGAGGCGCAACCCGTGAAGCACATCGTCTGATGCCGCTCCGTCTTCGGGATTGAGGACGACCTGCACCACACCGGACGCATCGCGCAGGTCGACGAAGATCACGCCACCATGGTCACGGCGGCGCGCCACCCACCCCGCGAGAGTGACCTTCGTGTCGATGTGGGCGGCGCGGAGGTCACCGGCACCGATCGATTTCATCAGGCCTGTAACCATCGGCCTAGCTCCTTCACTGGGATGTCGCGTTGCTCGCCGGAGTCGAGGTCCTTGACGGCCACGAGGCCGCTCGACCATTCCTCACCGACGATCACTGCGGTCCTCGCCCTGCGGCGGTCCGCTTCTTTGAACTGTGCTTTCACCGAACGCTGCGTATCTGTCATGTCCACCCGCAGGCGCCCGTCCCTCAGGTCAGACACGAGCCTTCGGGCATCTACCCGCCTGGTGTCATCTGCGACGACCACGAACGCGTCGAGGGCAAAACGTCCGGGTTCAGCACCGGAGGCTAGGGAGATCCGGTCGACACCCATTGCCAGGCCCACGGCAGGCGTCGGTTTCCCTCCGAGGATCTCGAAGAGTCCGTCGTACCTGCCTCCCCCACCCACGCTCGATTGGGCAGCGTCGTAGGTTCTCGGCACGTATTCCCACACCGTCCGGTTGTAGTAGTCGAGTCCCCGCACGAGTGTCTCATCGAGCGTGTACGGGATGGCCAAGGCCTCCAAGCCGGCGCGTACAGCGGTGAAGTGCTCCTCGGCGGCGTCTCCGAGGTAGTCGTTCGGTTTCGGGGCATCCGCGACCACGTCGGTGTCTGCCTTGGAATCGAGAACACGCAGAGGGTTCGTCTCCACCCTCCGTTGCGCATCCGGGGAGAGTTCGTCGAACCGATCCTGGAGGAACCCACGCAGGGCGTCGCGATGTCTGGCCCTGTCCTGGGAGTCACCGATCGTGTTGAGCATGACATCTACGTCCGGCACGCCCATGCGCTCGAGGTAGCGGTAGCCGAACTCGATCACCTCGACGTCGGCTTCGGGTGCGTCCGAGCCGAGGTACTCGACACCTCCCTGATAGAACTGGCGGTATCGCCCCTTTTGGGGACGCTCGTAGCGGAACATCGGCCCCCAGTAGGAGCCCTTCAATCGGCCCTGCACCCCGCCGGCCTGGATCGCCGCACGCACCACGGACGCCGTTGCTTCGGGACGCAGCGTGATCGAACGGCCACCCTTGTCCGTGAAGGTGTACATCTGCTTCTCGACGACTTCGGTGTCCCCGCCGACACCCCTGGCGAAGACGTCCGTGTCTTCGAACAGCGGTGTCAGCACGAGTCCGTATCCGAACTGCTCGGCGAGGTCCTCGAACACCCTCTGGGCGTTGCGCCACCAGTCGGAGTCCGGGGGCAGGACATCGATCGTGCCTTTCGGCGCTCGGAAGGCTGTCACAGCAACTCCTGAAGAAACGGGTTGGACTGTTTCTCGGCGGCAAGCGTAGTGGTGGGCCCGTGCCCTGGCAGTACAACGGTGGAATCCGGAAGCGGGAGCACCTTCCCAGCCATTGACGCCATCAACGCCTCGTACGATCCCCCTGGAAGATCGGTACGGCCGATCGACCCTGCGAAGAGGTGGTCACCGGACAGCAGGACGCCCTCATCCGCGATGTGGAAACAGCAATGGCCTGGTGTGTGGCCCGGTGTGTGGACGACGTCGAACGCGATACCTGCGAGGTCGAGTCGCTGGCCATCGGAAAGATCGGTGAACGCTGCAGTGACCACGTCGTCATCGAGGTCACCGACGGTCGAGCCGAGCAGTGCTCGCAACTGGTCGCCCGGGTGGCGTGCCATATCCACATCATCGGGATGGAGATACGCCGTTACGGTCGGGCTCACGATCGCATCGATACCGCCAACGTGGTCGATGTGGCCATGCGTGAGAAGAACCGCGATCGGAGTGAGATCGTGTTTCGCAAGCAAGGCCCCGACACCTTCGGGGTCTGCGGGTGCGTCGACGACAACTGCAGGGCCTCCCGGTTCGGGTGCGATGACATAGGTGTTCGTCTGGAAATACCACAAGGGCGCAAGGTCGATGAGAAGTGTCATGGAAGGGGTCCTGTACGTCTAGACAACGAGCCGGTAGGCGTCGTAGACGCCGTCGATGGTTCTGAGGTTCGTGAGGAGGTGCTCGAGTGCTTCCCTATCTGAGAGTTCGATCTCGTAGCGAAGCAGGGCGATACGGTCGCGTCCGGTGACCGAGGATGACGCGTGGATGTTGGCGCCGTAGTCAGACAGCCCCGCGGTGACGTCGCGCAGCAAGCGCGCCCTGTCGAGCGCCTCGACCTGGATCCACACGTAGAAGGTCTCAGAGTGGCCGTCGGCCCAGGCCACGTCGACGAGACGTTCGGCTTTCTCGGCGAGTCCACCGATGTTGGAACAGTCCGCCCGATGGACCGACACACCCCGTCCGAGTGTCACGAAGCCGATGATGTCGTCACCGGGCACGGGACCACAGCATTTCGCCATGCGCACGAGCATATCTTCGAGGCCCTCGACGACGACGTCGTCAGAGAGCCTGGTCCTTCGTTTGTGGGGTGTTGGGAGCCGTTCGGCGACAACGGCCTCAACCGAATCCTCGGGGCGCAACCTGCGCGAGAGCCTCTGGCTCACGGTCTGGGGGCTGATCCGATTCTCGCCGACGGAGAAATAGAGCCCATCGATGGTGTCGAAACCGAGGTCAGACGCGACCTGTTTGAGTTGTTCATCCGTGCCGTGGAGTGGTATCGAATCCCTCCGCATCGCCTTGGTCACCGCTTCCCTGCCATCGGCCAGTGCGGTGTCTCGGCGCTCCTTCGTGAAGAAACTCTTGATCTTGGATGTGGCCTTCGAGGACTTCACGAAGTCGAGCCAATCCCTGCTCGGGCGGGCGTCGGGCGATTTCGAGGTGAGGATCTCGACGATGTCGCCGCTCTCGAGTTTGGTGGACAGCGGGACAAGCCTGCCGTTCACCCTGGCACCTGAACAACTGTGGCCGACGTCTGTGTGAACTCGGTACGCGAAGTCGACCGGTGTTGCACCCAGGGGCAGCGTCTTGACGTCACCGCGCGGTGTCAGGGCGAACACCTCGTCCTGATAGAGGTCGAGTTTGAGGTTCTCGAGGAACTCGGCTGGGTTCTCGTGGTCGTCACGGAGATCCTGGATGTCCTGGAGCAGAGGAAGGTCGCCATCTGAAACCCCACCCTCTTTGTACCGCCAGTGCGCAGCGATACCTGCCTCAGCGCGGTCGTGCATCTCATAGGTCCGTATCTGCACCTCGAGAGCTTTCCCGCCGGGACCGACCACGGTCGTGTGCAACGACTGGTAGAAGTTGAACTTCGGCATCGCGATGTAGTCCTTGAACCTGCCCTGGATGGGCGGCCACAGGGTGTGAACGAGGCCGAGTGCCCCGTAACAATCCCGTACGTCGTTGACGATGACGCGGATACCGATCAGGTCGTGGATCTCCTCGAACGCGAGGCCGGAGGTCTTCATCTTTCGATAGATCGAATAGAGGTGCTTCGGCCTGCCGGAGATATCCGCATGGATGCCGGCGTCGGCGAGCGACTTGGAAACGTCGTCCACAACGTTCTCTATGAAGGATTCCCGCTGGGGTGACCTCCTGGCAACGGCCTCCTCTATCTCGGCCTTGGGCCCCGGGTAGAGCACACCGAAACATGTTTCTTCCATCTCATGTTTGATCTCTTGCATCCCGAGGCGATGTGCAAGCGGTGCATAGACTTCGAGGGTCTCTGCCGCCACGCGCCGCTGTTTCTCGACAGGGAGCGGCTTCAACGTACGAATGTTGTGGGTCCTGTCGGCGAGTTTGATCACCAGCACACGGATGTCTTTGGCCATCGATACGGCCATCTTGCGGATGGTTGCCGCCTGGGCGAGTTCCCTGCTCGAGAACTTGATCCTGTCGAGTTTCGTCACGCCGTCGATCAGCAGGGCGATCTCGTCTCCGAACTCTTCGGTTACGCCTGCAAGGGTCAGGTCTGTGTCCTCGACGGTGTCATGCATCAGGGCCGCTGCAAGCGATGCCTCATCGAGTCCATAATCGGCGAGGATCTCGGTCACAGCGAGCGGATGGACGATGTACGGGTCTCCCGTCGCCCTCACCTGTCCTGCGTGCTGGGTCTTGGCGACCCTGTACGCCCCGTAGAGATGATCGGCACTGGCACCAGGATGCGCCTGCTGGTAGGTCGCGACGATGTCTTGGAACATCTCATCAGGTGTCCGTCCGCGGATCGCCGTGTCTACGAAGGGACTCCCTCGTTGCTCATGGGCTGCGGCGTCTTCATCCATGGCCTGAGCTTACCGGCGCTTACGCCTCTGCTTGGGAGGTCTGGCGACAGCCGTGGGCACGTCGGCACTGGCGGTGTCTGGAGAGCCTTTTGACTCAGATGCAGGTTTCGACTTCGACTTCGATGGAGCGGCCCCGGCCCCCGTTTTGGCCTTGGACGACTTCGGCTTCGACTTCGGTGTCTCCGGTTCGGGAGGGAGGTCCACATCGAGGAGCCCTGCGCGTTTGGCGGCACGCAACTCTCTGCGAGCCCACCCCTCTTCCGTGGTCTTCCACCTCGCAAGCAACGGTGCGGCGATGAAGATAGACGAGTACGTACCCACGGCGATACCGATGAACAACGCGAGCGCGAATTCCTTGAGGGTTTCGGCACCGATCGCGAGGAATCCGACGAGGAGGAGAGACCCGACAGGCAGCAGCGATGTCAGCGACGTGTTGATCGACCGCATCAGCACCTGGTTCATGGCGAGGTTGACGATGGTGTTGTACGTCGTGTGCGGGTCCTCTTCGTCGATGTTCTCGTTGACCTTGTCAAAGACCACGACCGTGTCATACAGGGAGTATCCGAGGATCGTCAGGACCGCGATGATGGTCGATGGTGTGACGACAAATCCGATGAGGGCGTAGATCCCCCCTGCGATCATCAGGTCGTGGAACAAGGCGGCGAGGGCCGCTGCCGCCATCTTCCACTCGAACCGCCACGCGATGAAGATCGCTACGACGATGAGGAACACCACGAGGGCCTCGATCGCTTTGCGTGTCACTTCCGCACCGAATGTCGGTCCGACCGCTTTCTCGTTGAGGTCGTTCACCTCGGCACCAACAGCGTCGGCCACAGTGACGATGAGTTTGTCTTGTTCGTCGGCACTGAGCGCTTCGGTCTGGATCTGAACGATCCCGTCACCGGTGATCTGCACACGCGCATCGCCGTATCCGACGGTTCGAAGGTCGTCACGGATGGATTCGACGCTCGCATCGGACTGGTTGTCGGCGGTGATGATGACACCGCCCGTGAAGTCGATGCTCAAGTTGAACGGCTTGACCAACATGATGAGGATCGAGGCCGCCACGAGCACGGAGGAAATGATCAGGGTCTTGCGAGAGATCGAAACGAAGTCGAAATGCGTTTCACCACGATATATGCGTGTGAAGATGCTCATGATGCCACCTCCGCCGGTTCCTTCACTTCGACGAAGTCACCCTTGCCCATTGCACCGCGCACGGTGACCGCCCCACCGTGGCCGAGTGGTCCTCGTGTCATGAGGTGTGCAGCCGGGCGTGTGTAGAAGTACGCCACGATGACGTCGATCACGGTGGCGAGACCCAACGTGAGAGCGAAACCCTTCACCTGGCCTACGGCGAGCACGAACAACAAGACGGCACCGAGGAACGTGACCGTGTCGCCTGTCAGGATGGTCCGGTAGGCGCCCGCGAATCCGTGGCTGACCGCTGCTGTGAGACTTCTCCCGTGGCGGAACTCTTCCTTGATGCGCTCGAAATACACGATGTACGAGTCCGATGTGATGCCGATAGACACGATCACACCCGTGACACCCGCAAGAGTGAGCGTTGTGCCTTGTGTCTCTCCCAGGAGGATGAGCGCGCCGAGCAAGAGCGATCCGAAGACCGTCAGGCCGACGATGGAGATGATGCCAAGCGATCGGTAGTAGAGCAACATGTACCCGGCGACGAGTGCCAGGCCAAAGAGGCCGGCCAGGAGGCCCGCCTGAAGCGAATCCGCGCCGAGGGATGCAGAGACCGAATAGACAGATTCGCGTTCGAAGGTGGTTGGCAGGGCGCCGTATCGCAGGATCGCTGCAAGGGCCTTGGACTCGTCCTCTGCAGTTTCAGCGTTCCCGACGGTGATGATCACCGCATTGGGATCGAGGCCTTCGCTCGGAAGGACCTCGTTCGCCACTGCGGGTGCTGAAAAGACGACACCGTCGACGACGATCGCCATCTGACGCTGCGGGGTGCCCGGTGCGAAGTTCGCCAGGTAGCCGGTCGAGTCGCGGAACTTCTCGCCACCCTCATCGGTGAATTCGGGGACTACGACCCACTGGCCGCCGAGGCCCTGGGAGGAGAACTGTGCTGTGGCGTCTGTGATGTCTGCGCCCGTCGGGAACACGATCTCATGACCATCGGCTGCCAACACCGGATCACCGTTCGCGTCGACTACTGCGATCCCGCCGACGACATAAACGAAACGATCCTCCTGGTCCGCCAGGTAGGCTGCCTTCTTCACATCGTCCTCGATGGTGAGCCCTGTCACGGGATCGATGCCATCTGGGTGGTCACCCGTCGGATCGGCGAGATATGGGGACTGGGGACCCTCCCCGAACACCGGCCTGAAGGAGAGTTCGCCTGTGGTACCAACGGCCTGGAGCGCCCGCTCACGGTCATCAACGCCGGGAAGTTGCACGACGATCGACGCTTCGCCCCCTGAACCGCTGACGACGGCAACCTCGGGTTCCTGGACGCCGCCCAGGTTCTCGATCCTGCGCCGCATGATGTCTGCAGCCGTGTTGAGTGTGCTTTCCTCGGTCCCATTGGGAGCCACGAGGGTGACGGCGAACCCGCCCTGGAGGTCGAGGCCGAGTTTCGGGGCCCAACCTATCGCAAGCATTCCGGCGAGTGATCCCCACGCGATAGCCAGGGTGAGGATCAGCGTTATCCACGCCTTCTTCGTCGTCATTATTCTGTTGGGTCTGTTCGCTCGGCGATCGCACGCTTGATGATGCGCATCGTGCTTCCGCCGAGGTCGAGGGTGAAGGTCTCGTCATCCTCGGCCACGACCGTTCCGACGATGCCGCCGATGGTGCGTACCTCGGCGCCGATCTCGATATCCGCACGCATCTCCTCGGCCTTCTTGCGCTTGCGGCGCTGTGGAAGGATCAACAGCACATAGAACAGACCACCGAGGATCACTATGGGGAACAGGAACGAAAGCGTCGACGAGGCGTTCCCTTCGGCCTGCGCGAAGAGTAGAACTGCGACAGTTGGTGATGTGATCAAGGGCAAGCCTCCGAGACGATCCGGTTCGCACCGTGTGGACCGTAGAGATGATAATGCCTCATATGTTCAATTCCCTACCTCCGACGCCCGACCACGTCGACATGGAACGCTGCGAAGGTGCCTGCGTCTATGTGGGAGCGGATGTCGGTCATCAGGCGGTAGGTGTACGCCAGATTGTGGATCGTCAACAGACGATCGGCCGTCCGCTCCTTCGTGAGCCTGAGATGTCGAATATATGCCCGCGAATACCTGCGGCACGTCACGCAGTCACAGTCTGGTTCGATGGGGCTGTGGTCGAGTGTCCACTCCACCCTTCTGATCGAGAAATCACCGTCACGTGAGAGCGCCTTGCCATGTCGTGCCAATCTCGTCGGCAGGACGCAGTCGAAGAGGTCCACTCCGAGCGAGACGGCGTCGAGGATCCCCTCTGTGTCCCCGAGGCCCATGACATAGCGCACACCGGACACAGGAAGCTCTGGGACGGTTGCGGCGATGGCAGTCGCCCGCTCTGACGGTGTCTCGCCGACCGCCAGCCCTCCGATACCGAAACCGGGGAAACCGAGATTCGCCGTCTCACGGGCGGAGATCGCCCGCAACCGGGGGTCGGAGCCACCCTGGACGATCCCGAACAGGGCCGTGTCAGACCGTGTCTTTGCGTTGCTGGATCGCTCGGCCCACCGCAATGTCTGGTACATCGCCCGTTCGGCAACCTCGTAGTCCACGGGCAGGTTGACGGGGACATCGAGGACCATCGCGATGTCTGCTCCGAGTGCCTCCTGGACAGACACGGAGCGCTCCGGGGTGAGTTCGACCCGGGATCCGTCATAGGTCGACCTGAACACGAGTGTCTCTTCGCTGATCTTCGGTTTCAGGGACAGCACCTGGTACCCGCCGGAATCGGTGAGTATCGGCGCATCCCACGCCATGAAACCGTGGAGACCACCGAGATGGGACACGACGTCTTCGCCAGGCCGCAGCATCAGGTGGTAGGTGTTGGCGAGGAGGATCTGGGCACCGAGGCGATCCATGTCTTCCGTGTCGAGCGTCTTGATGGATGCCCTCGTACCGACCGCCATGAAGTTCGGTGTCTGAACACTGCCATGAGGTGTCTCCATGGTGCCTGTACGTGCATCGCCGTCCGATGCCGTCGTGATGAACGAAACGGGGTCCGTCATCGGTCTATCTCGATGTACATGGCGTCGCCGAACGACAGGAACCGATACCCATTGGCAAGTGCATGGGCATAGGCCTCCTTCCACCGGTCACCCATCAACGCCGCGAGGAGTACGAGGAGTGTGGTGCGAGGTGCATGGAAGTTCGTGACCAGACCATCCACGACCCTCGGCTCGTAGCCCGGCATGATGAACAGGCTCGTTGGGCCATCGAACGGGCGGACGCGGCCGTCTCGTGTCGCTGCGGATTCAAGGGTGCGGACGACCGTCGTTCCGATGGCTATGACCCTCCCACCGTTCGAGCGCACATCATCGACCGCAGACACGGTCGATTCCGGCACGTGGATCCGTTCCGTGTGGATGCGGTGATCCTCGACATTGCCGTCGTGCATGGGTCGAAAGGTGTCAAGGCCCACCTCGAGGTCGACCGCGGCCACAGGGATACCGCGTTGAGCGAGGCCGTCGAGGACGTTGTCTGTGAAGTGCAGGGCGGCCGTCGGTGCGGCCGACGATCCCAGGCGATCGGCGAAAATGGTCTGGTATCGGTCGGGATCGGCGATCGACCCCTTGAAGTACGGGGGCAGAGGCACCCGGCCTGATCTCTCTATCGCCGCTTCGACGTCGCCCGAACATGCGAGGTTGACGGTGGCCACGCCCTCGTCGGGGTCCGTGAGCAGCGTGACCGTCAGATCGCCACACTCGACGACCGACCCTGCCGTGAGCTTCGCCGCAGGACGCACGAGCGCCCGCCAACGTTCGGGGTCCACGCGCTGGGTCAAGAGCACTTCGGTCACTCCCCTGCCCGGTAGTCGTTCGCCGACCAGACGCGCAGCCCGGACCTTCGTACGGTTCACGACCACGAGGTCACCTGGTGCGAGGATGGAAGGGAGGTCGTTGAACGTCCTGTCGACGAAACCATCGGCAACGAGCAGCCGTGAACTGTCCCGAGGTTCGATCGCGGTCTGGGCGATCGCCTCTTCGGGCAGGAGATAGTCGAAGTCCATCGTGTCCATCGTCAGAGGGTACGCTCAGAGCAGCTTTCCCTGGTCCTGTCTCTCGGCGAGATCGACGCCAAGGTGCAGATACGCGCGTTCGGTTGCGACCCGTCCTCGTGGCGTGCGCTGCAAGAAACCCTCGAGGATCAGGAACGGCTCATATGCATCCTCCACGGTCTCTGGATCCTCCCCTACTGCTATGGCGAGCGTCGAGAGCCCCACGGGTCTGCCGCCGAACTTGACGACCATCGCCTTGAGGATCGCACGGTCGACCTTGTCCAAGCCGACTTCGTCCACCTCGAAGATCTCGAGCGCCACATCTGCGGTGGATGCATCGACCATGCCGTCCGCTCGAACCGCCGCATAATCCCTGACCCTGCGCAGCAGCCGGTTCGCGATCCGCGGAGTTCCCCTCGACCGTCGCGCAATGGCGTGGCATCCATCATCGGTGACGCTCGTGTCGAGCAGGCGGGCAGAACGCTCGATGATGGCAGCAAGGTCATCACTTCC
>CAYUJA010000036.1:0-9010 GCA_964444875.1 uncultured Acidimicrobiaceae bacterium
GACGAGGAACCCATGCCCCTGGCTCTCGGGACCTCTTTGTCCAGCGTCACGTGGGCCGGCCTGCCGATCGCGAGCATCACCGACCGTGCGATGAGATCCTCAGGTCCGAGCCTTCGCGTGGAACCGCGTTCGGTGATCGTCATCGAGCCTGCAAGCTCGACGGTCGCCGTGCACCGCAGCGCCAATGCGAGCCCAAGCGTGTCGAAACCAGGGCCGAGGTTCGCTGATGACGCCGGCGCAGACGCCGAGCCGATACTCATCGCCGAACCGGTTCAATGAAGATGCGCTTGACGTCGGGACACGCGTCGCGGATCGCAGCCTCGACCTGTTCTATCGCCGGCACCTCGTCCACTCCCTCATCGAACGCGACGTCTGCGGTCACCAGGATCTCGTGAGCGGACATCTGCATGGTGAGCAGGCGCTCCACATGGTGAACCGGCTGGACACTCAAGATCGCTACCCGAATGGCCGTGCGATCCTCTCTTCCTGCTGACTCACCGATCAGCAGGGCACTCATCTCTCTGGCGATGATGAGCGCAACGCTGATGAGGATCAACCCAATCACGATCGATGCCAGGCCGTCCCAGAACGCTGTGCCTGTGATCTCCGTCAGGATCAGCCCGGTTGCAGCGACGAAGAGGCCCATCACCGCTGCGCTGTCCTCGAACAGGACGATGATCAGCGCCGAATCCTTCGATTCCTTGATCATCTGCCACGCACCCTTGGTGCCGCGGATACGATTGAACTGCTTGAGCGCAGGGACCCACGCCACGAAGATCTCGAACGCACCCGCAACAACGAGCACGATGAGCGAGAACACAAGACCCTCTCCCTCGTGGACCTCCGGGTTCTGGATGCGCTGCCACCCGTTGAAGATCGCGATGACGGCACCGCCGACGAACAGGACGACGGCGACCATGAACGACCAGAAGTACATGGACTTGCCACGGCCGAACGGGTGAGTGACGTCAGCTTTGTACCGTGACACCGCATCACCACGCAGGAGGAACAACTGGTTGCCAGAGTCGGCAACCGAGTGGATCGCTTCGGCGAGCATGGCCGTACTTCCCGATATCCCAGCCGCGACGAACTTCGTGATAGCGATCCCGACGTTCGCGGACAACGCGAGCAGGATGAGTTTCTTGGATTCACCGGCCATGGGGGGAGAGTACCTACATATCAGCCGACAGCCAGCCGACAGCCAGAGTCAGCCGGGAGGTCGCCCTGTGTCGAGGAAGCGGGCGATTCCGCCTGCCATGTCACCGTCGGCGATCGAGGCGATGCCATGGGTGAACTCGTTGCGCATCGCCTCAGCCTCATCCAGGCCGATGCTCTCGTAGACGGAGAGCCTGTCGTTACGCATGCAAACCTGAGGGAACGCGGCGATCTGATGCGCCAGCGACTCTGCTGCGTCCCTGGCCCCAGCGGCAGGGACGACCCGGTTGACAAGTCCGATAGACAACGCTTCATCAGCAGCAACCTCGCGGCCCGTCAGGATCAGATCCAGCGCCCGTGACAGTCCGATGATCCTCGGAAGCCGTACGGTGCCGCCGTCGATGAGCGGCACACCCCATCGGCGACACAGCACACCGAGCACCGCCGATTCCGATGCGACACGCAGATCACACCACAGGGCCAGTTCGAGGCCGCCCGCAACGGCGTATCCCTCGATCGCGGCGATAGACGGCTTGGAGAGGAGCATCCTCGTGGGCCCCATCGGCCCAGGGCCATCGGCCTCAACGGTGTTCCCTTCTGATGTTCCAATGGCCGATAGATCCGCACCGCTACAGAACGTGCCTCCATCACCCCACAACACGATGACGGCGACCGATTCGTCAGCGTCCAGTTCGTCGAACACCTCGGCGAGCGCACGGGCCGTGGGCCCATCAACGGCATTGCGCACCTCACTCCTGTCGAGGATGACGGTCGCCACCTTCCCGCTACGTTCAACGTGCACCGGCATCGACATCCCTTCTGTGCTGGAACACAGTATCGCAGCGACCGGGGGTGCCAGACGGAGGATCTCCGTTGTCCGTTGTCCGTTGTCCGTTGTCCGTTGTCCGTTGTCCGTTGTCCGTTGTCCGTGGTCGCCGCGTTGGACGGTACGATTCGATGAAGAAAAGGACGACGATGGCACCAGTGATCGAGACATCAGGCCTCACCAAGTACTACGGCACATCCCCCGGCATCATCGATCTCGACCTCTGCGTCGAAGAAGGTGAAGTATTCGGGTTCATCGGACCCAACGGTGCGGGAAAGTCAACGACGATCCGGACGCTCCTCAACTTCCTGTTCCCGACGGAAGGATCAGGGAGCATTCTCGGCCTCGATATCATCAAGGATTCGATCGAGATCCGGCGCCGAACGGGGTACCTCCCGGGCGACCTGTCCATGTACGACACGATGACGGCGCGAGAGTTCCTCATCTATTTCGCCAACCTCCGCAAGGTGGACACCGGACCTGTGATGATCTCTCTGGCGGAACGGTTCGAACTCGACCTCGATCGCAAGATCAAGGATCTCTCCACGGGCAACAGGCAGAAGGTCGGTGTGGTCAACGCCTTCATGCACGAACCGGAACTCCTGATCCTCGACGAACCGACCGCCGGACTCGACCCGCTGATGCAGCAGGAGTTCCAGAACCTGATCAACGAGGTGCGCGCCGGTGGCCGGACCGTGTTCCTGTCTTCGCACATACTCCCCGAAGTCGACAGGGTCGCAGACCGTGTGGGTATCGTCCGCGAGAGTCGTCTGATCGCCGTCGACACGGTCGAGTCCTTCAAGGTGAAAGCACACTCGACGGTGACGATCCAGTTCGGCTCCGCTGTTGATGCCTCCACCCTCACGAACCTCGATGGTGTCCGTGACGTCGAGTCGAGAAACGGAGGATCCGTGCTCTCGATAACCGTCAATGGACCGCTCGACGCCGTGATCAAGGAGGCAGCGAAGCACGACGTCGTCTCGATCTCGACCCGCGACAGCGATCTCGAGGAGGTCTTCCTGTCCTACTACTCGGGCGACCCTGATGCTTCGTAGCGTCTTCACGAAGGCGATCTGGGACCGCAAACGCACGATGCTGTGGTGGATCATCGCGTCCGCTGCCCTCATCGCATGGGTGTCGTTCGTGTACCCGATAATGCGAGATTCTCAAGAGATGAAGAAGTTCATCGAGGACCTCCCCGCGGGGATGCTCGCCGTCTTCGGGATCGACCCTGCCACCTACCTCACAGGGGCAGGGTTCCTCCAGGCACAGTTCTTCTCCCTGTTCGGGCCTCTCATGGTCATCGGACTCGCGATATCGCTCGCTGTCGGTGCAACTGCTACCGAGGAGAAGAACGGCACGATGGACATGGTGCTGTCGGCTCCGATCTCGCGTACGTCCGTGATGCTCCAGAAAGCAGGGGTCGTGACCGTGCTTGTTGGCCTGGTGACGGCGACGATCGCCGCGACGATGCTCGTTCTCAACATCGTGATCGACATGGGCCTCACCATCGAGGGTGTCGCTGCTGTGAACCTGTCGCTTCTCCTTGTCGGCATGGTCTTTGGAGGCATAACACTCGTCGCAGGAGCGTTCTCCGGCACACCATCCACGGCGATCGGCATCGGCG
The DNA here is from genome assembly GCA_964444875.1 of uncultured Acidimicrobiaceae bacterium. Taxonomy (GTDB): domain Bacteria; phylum Actinomycetota; class Acidimicrobiia; order Spongiisociales; family UBA5794; genus JAMBLL01. Next base: position 3,609 of record CAYUJA010000036.1, read on the forward strand.
TTCTCGCCGCGGCAGTCTCATGGTTCGTGAACGCTTTCGCCAACCTCTTCGACTGGCTCGAGATCCCCTCCAAGGTGAGTCCCTTCACGTGGTACCTCGATGGGAACCCACTTCTGTACGGGTGGTCCTCAGGGCAGATGTGGATGGTCCTGTCCACCGTCGCCCTCATCGCTGCGGCTACCGCTCTGTTCAACCGACGGAACATCTCCACCGACCGATCGGTGGCCCGTACGTTCGCACTTCGTCGACGTGGCGCCGGTGCGAAGAACCCGAGGGCGACATGGCTCCTCGGTGGCGTATTCGGAAAATCGATATGGGATCGAAGGCGCAGCATATGGGCATGGGCCCTCGGCCTGGTGGCCCTGATGATCCTCACGTTCGCCGCATGGCCCACGTTCTCGAAGGACTCCGCCGCGATCTCCGAGATGATCAGTGCCATGCCGAAAGAGCTGTTCGCCATGTTCGGCATGACCGACCCCGAGTCGCTCTCGACAGCGGCCGGGTTCATCTCGTCGAGGACCTACCAATCAGTCGGGCCGATCGTGGTGATGGTCTTTGCGATCGGGGCCGTCTCTGGCCTCGTCGCCAAGGAGGAATCCAGGGGCATCCTGGACATGATCCTTTCCAACCCGGTGACGAGGAGGAACACGCTGCTTGCCAAGGCCGGGGCCATCGCCGCGCTGACACTGTTCATCGGCTTCCTCCTCACCGTGTTCGGCCTGATCGGGAACAGCGTCTGGGGAACCGAACTCGACGCCGTGAACATCCTCGCCGCCAATGTCGGGTTGGTGCTCCTGGCGCTGTGTTTCGGTGGCATTGCCCTGGCGGTATGGTCTGTGCTTGGCTCTGGTCCGGCGATCGGCGTCACCGCCGCCCTTGGAGCGGTGGCATGGTTCCTCAACGGCCTCGGGGCCATCGTCGAAGGTATCGCACCGCTACGCGCACTGTCGCCGTTCTACTGGTACCTCGGAGACAAAGCTCCTCTGGCGAAGGGGTTCGAGCCCCAGTACGCGCTGCTCCTTGCGGTGGCCATCGCCGGCACGGCGATCGCCGCATGGAGATTCGGCTCACGCGACCTCGCGGTGTGAACAACCCCGCGAAGGTCACTCGGCCCCGCTCGCCACGACCTTCGCACGCTGTGCTGCTCTGCGTCCTGCACGGTCGGCGAGCACCATGCCGGTGAACACGAGAACACCGCCGATGATGATCCCGCCCTGGAGTTCCTCCCCCAGCAGCACGATGCCGCCCACGAGGGCCACGAACGGAACGAGGTAACCGATGAGAGATGCATCGGTCGCCGAGATGTACTGCAAGAGCCAGTAGTACAGAAGGAATGGCATGAAGGTCGCAGACACCGACATGAACACCATGAGTCCCCAGCCTTTGGCGGTTACGTCGGTTGGGAGTCCCTCGACGGTGAGCATGGCGGTAACGAGGAACACCGCAGCGAGGCCGAACTGGAGTCCCGTCAACATGACAGGGTCGTACTCGCCTGCGTGGCGTTTCGCAAAGGCGCCGGCATAGCCGATCGATGCCACGGCGGAGAGGCCGAGTCCGACGGCGACGAACGGCCTCCCACCCTCTGACAGGCCCGAATCACCCGAGAGCAACAGGGCGGCGACGCCGGTGAATGCGATGAACAGCGCGATGAGTTTCGGTGCCGTCAGCGATTCGTCTGGCAACATGAAGTTGGCGAACACCGCCGTCGTCAGCGGGATCAGCGCAGCGAGAAGGCCGACGAACCCGGCAGACGCCTCGTTGTACGCGAACGTGAACAGGACATATGGGATGGCCAGGTTGAACACCGCCTGGACGATCCCGTACCAGACAACCTGCTTCGATGGGAGGCCCGACCGCTTCGCTACCAGAACAGCAAGGACCAGGACCGCAGCGATCAACGTCCTCACCGCGACCATCGTCCACACGCCCACACCCTCCCCAAAGGCTGCGCGCGTCGCGATACCACCGGTTCCCCACCCGATCGCTGCAACGATGATCCAAACCCAGTGACTGAAGCGCATCTATGCAGGGTACCTGGCTGTGAGTCGACGAACAGTCGTCAGGCTGAAGCCCTCACTCCTGGAACTCGACGTACTCGGGACCGGTGTCGGGGGCCTCTATGAGCCGCTCGTCTGGAGTCATCACGTCGGAAAGTCCGTCGCCAAAGCCTGACCGGCCAGAGAGGAGGTCAGAGCCGTGGGTGATCACGTCCCTGCCGTACCTGCGGCGTAGCTCGTCAACGGATTCATCGAGCGCCTCGTACTCGAGTTCTTTCGGCGTTCCACCCGTGGTCTCGTCATCGACACCCATGGCCAGTTGCAGCGGTTCGCCCACGCCGAGTCCCGCTGTCGAGACGCCGAGCAGGGAGATCTCATGTTTGGGATACTCCTCGAGCACCTTCGCCAACAGTCTCGTCCCCACGTCGATGATCGCCTGGGTGGATGCCGTCGGGGTCTGCATCGTTGCAGACCTCGTCACCGATGACAGGTCGCCGAAACGCACCCTGATCGTGATGGTCCTTGCCGTGCGGTTCTTCTTGCGCAGCCGTGCAGCGACCTTGTCGACGAGGCGCCGGAGCATCGGGACGAGTTCCTCGAGGGTGCGGATCTGGGAGCGCATCGCGCTCTGCGCACCGACCGACTTCGCCTTCCGGGTCGTCGACACGGGCCTCGGGTCCTGGTTGTTCGCGAGTGCGCCGAGGTGCGCGGCAGCTCCACTGCCGAGCATCGCGACCAGAGAGTCGTATGGCGTGTTCGCGATGTCGCCGATCGTCTCGATGCCCAGTTCGTTCAGCTTCCGTTGCGTCACAGGGCCGACACCCCACAGGTATGAGACGGCGAGTGGATGCAGGAACTCGCGTTCGGCCCCCGGTTCGACGATGATCACACCATCGGGTTTGGCGACCTGGCTTGCGATCTTCGACAGGAACTTCCTCGTGCTCGCGCCGACGGACACAGCAAGGCCCGTCTGGTTCCTCACCTCCGATCGGATCCTGTTGGCGATGTCCAGCGGGCTTCCGAACAGATGGAGCGACCCCGAGACATCGAGGAAGGCTTCGTCGATCGACAGCGGTTCGACATCGGGTGTGAACGACTCGAAGATCGAGAACACCTTGCGCGAGTACTGTGGATAGGCGCCGAACGTCCCGTCGACCTCGATCATCCCCGGGCATTTTGCACGGGCGTCGACCATCCGCATGCCTCCGCGCACGCCGAACGCTCTGGCCTCGTAGGTGCACGACAACACGACGCCGGTACCCACCGCAACGGGTTTACCTGCAAGCGCAGGGTTCTCGAGGACCGCTACGGCTGCATAGAACGCGTCGAGGTCGGCATGCAAGATCGCTGGTTCGTCCATCCCCCCATGCTCTCACACCCCTGAGACAAACCTTCAGGACTTTGGCGTCCAACGGCGCCATATGCGGCGCCGTTGGACGCCAAAGTCCTATGAGTTGAGTGCGAGGTCGATGCGGTGCGCAATGGTGGCCTGGCCCTGGCGGCTCGGATGGGGCCAGCCAGCCCACTTCTGCGTTCCGATCCCTATGTTGATGTCCACCCAGGTGACATCCTCGCCGAGGCCTGCCCGCAAAGCGCCGTGGAGCGTGTCGAGGGCGTAGGACATATCGGCCGTGCATGCCCCGGTGATGGGCCTGAACATCGGCGCGAACTCTGTGTCCGTGATGTCGTAGTAGCCGGTCCACAGCACCTGGGCGTTCGTGCCATCGGTGATCGCTGAACTCACCGCTGCTGCGGTTTGGGAGATGGCTGCTCGTTTCGCATCGATGTTCCACGTGTTCCTCACGGCAGACGTGCACAGTTCCCTGTCGCCTTCGGACGTGAACGAGAACGTGGAGTCGGCCGTGAGTTCAACGATGACGTCCGTCCAGTTCGTCGAATTGATCCCCGCTGTTACGGCCACGACGTTCCATGTGTCGTCAGAAGCGGCAGCCCGGATCTGGTCGATCTGGGGTTCATGGGCAACACCGCACGAATCGGTTCCACCGCGAACCATGTCTTCAAGACCTGCGCCTGCCCATGCGATGTTGGTGTAGGTCGGGGTCCATTGAGCGGGGAGGTCGGAGGCTATCTCAGAGGCAAGAGAGCTTCCGTACGAGTAGCCGACGTCGACACAGGTTGCAGCACCGCTGAACCACGCTCTGGTGTATCCCGAAGCGATCGAGTCGCCTGCCACGATGACCATGGGGACACCAGGGGTGTTCCCCTTCCACACCGGGTACCAGTCCGACGCGTTGTTGTTGACGTCGATGGCCCGAACATCGAGGGCATACGGCGTGTCGGGGTTCAGCGTCTCGTAGCTCACCGTGGGGGTGACCACGGCAAGAGATCGTGCCGAGCCGATCGTCGAACCGCTCCAGCGATACTCGTACCCGGCGATCCCATCGTTGTCGTAGGCATCGATCACGACATCGGCCTCGAGCAGTCTGTTATGGGGTTTGGGGGACTCGAGTGTCGCGGACACCACGATCGGCCGTGTATCCCCGTCGGGGAGCAGGTCGCGTGCGGGCATGACGGCACCCAGGACGGGCGTGGCGGTGAGCACGAGGACACCACCAGCTGCGAGCGCGAGAAGTCGTTTGTACATCGAGACGAAACCTACCGGTCACGGGAACTACTCATGAGACGCACGGACACGGTGAGAGGTTCCCAGCTGTGGTACCAAGTACCGCTTGTTTACCCGTATATCTCGGCGATGAGGCCGGCGTACTTTGAGGCGACCACAGATCGTTTCACCTTGAGCGTCGGCGTGAGTTCGCCACCTTCTATAGACAGATCGGAAGGGAGGACCCGGAAGGTCTTGATCGCCTCTGCCCGGGACACGGCCTGGTTGGCGTCATCGACCGCCTTTTGGATCTCGGCGATCAAGTCCTCATCGCGATGGAGGTCCTCTGTGGACATGCCCTCCTTGCCCCGAGCTGCGGCCCACACGGGCAAGGACTCCTCATCAACCGTGACCAACGCTGCGATGAACGGCTGCGCGTCACCTATGACCATGACCTGGGAAACGAGAGCGTGGCTTCGCATCCGATCCTCGAGGACCGCTGGAGCCACGTTCTTGCCGGCGGCAGTCACGATGATCTCCTTCTTGCGGCCGGTGATCGACAGGAACCCTTCGTTGTCGAGCACACCGAGGTCTCCCGACTTGAACCACCCATCCACGAACGCTTCCTCCGTGGCTTGCTCGTTGTTCCAGTACCCGGCAAAGACATGGCCACCCTTGATGAGCACCTCTCCGTCGTCTGCGATGCGAATCGATCCACCCTGGACCGGGAGTCCGACCGTTCCGACACGGATAGCATCCGGCCGGTTCACCGTTGCACCAGCCGTCGTCTCGGTCAGCCCGTACCCCTCCAATGCGGTGACCCCAACACCACGGAAGAAGTG
>CAYUJA010000036.1:9110-11611 GCA_964444875.1 uncultured Acidimicrobiaceae bacterium
GAGAACACCCATGTCGGTTTGACCATCGGAAGCTCTTCGAGAAGATTCGGGATACCGGAACTGTACGCGATCGTGACGCCGAATGAGACGCTCGCCGATTGGACAGCCCGTGCGAATATGTGCGCAAGTGGGAGGAACATCAGGGTCCTGTTGCCTTCTGACAGAAGCTCAGACAGCGATCCCTGAAGATTCATGACCTCCCACACGAAGTTCTTGTGCGTCAGAATGCAGCCCTTCGGCATCCCCGTCGTACCCGACGTGTAGACGAGCGTTGCGAGGTCATCGTGGCCGATCGCCGCGATCCTGTGTCTCGCCTCGGCTCGCGTCTCGTCCGTTGCCATCGCTTTGAGGGCTTCAACGGCGCCGTCTTCGATCACGAAGACGCCCCGGCACTCAGGAATGTCCCCGGAGACCGCGTCATAGACGGCCAGGGTCGCAGCATTCTCTGAAACGAGCGCCTTGGAACCTGAATCGTTCAATATCCACTTGACCTGCTCGGGGGATGACGTTTCGTAGATCGTCGTCGTAGCGGCACCTGCGGCCCAGATGGCGTAGTCGAAGTAGGTGAACTCGATACGGGTGCCACTGTGGAGGGCAACCCGGTCGCCCTTGTCGATACCTGCCGCTATGAGTCCAGCAGCAAGCTCGAGCACCGTCTCCCAGAACTCTTTCGTCGACACGGGTACGAACTCGTCACCCTTGCGATACGTGAGGGCTGGATAGTCCGGCCGGTTGTCGGCCCGCACCATCAGTTGCTGAACGGCGTTGACACTCGGCGGTACCGTGATTCCCCCAGGCGACGTGTAGGTCTTCATCGAGCTCTCCTTGGTTTCACCCCGATAGTAGAGACCCGCGCGACTTCACGCAGACGCCAGCCCCGCGAAGAAGTCCGGTCAGTGTCTCATCCACCGTTACGCTGCGGTCTTCCCCGAAGCGTTACAGGAGTCGACGTGGGCTACACACAGGACCTCGCAAGGATCAACGCTGCACTCGACGCCGCCGTGCGGGTTCTCGAGCAGTTCACGCCGGGTGCCATCGATTCCACATTGAAGTCCGGGGGCGACCCGCTGACCGAGGCAGACGTCGCCGTCGATGAGGTCCTCAAGAAGCTCCTTCCCTCCGATGGTGAGGGGTGGCTATCGGAAGAGACCGTCGATTCCACAGCCCGCCTCGGCAAGCGGCGGGTATGGATCGTCGACCCGATCGACGGAACACGAGAGTTCATCGAGGGGATCCCGGAGTGGTGCGTGTCGATAGGCCTCATCGAAGACGAAACACCGGTCGCAGGAGGCATCCACAACCCTGCCACGGGCGAGAGGATCACAGGAGCACTCGGCGTCGGGGTGACCTATGTAGGGCCGAACGACGCTCTGGGCGCAACGACGCTCGACGAGGCATCGGTCGGCGCAAGCCGTTCAGAGATGCGCCGCGGCGAATGGGATCGCTTCAAAGGATCCTCGTTCACGATCGTGCCGATGGGTTCGGTTGCCTACAAATTGTCACTCGTAGCCGCCGGCAGGCTGGACGCCACGTGGACGCTTGTTCCCAAGAACGAGTGGGACCTTGCCGGAGGGGCAGCCCTGCTCGCCGCTTCCGGTTGTTGGGGCGTGCTCAAGGACGGTTCACAACCCACCTGGAACGACGAGGACCCTCTCGTCCCTGGTTTCATCGCGACAACACCCGCCCTCGCCGACGAGGTAGCCGCCCTGCTCCTGTGAGCAGCCGATATCTGGTATCCGGATTCGAAAGTCCATCGAGCGCACATCGCGAGCACTCGGAGAACAGAGAACGGAGAACCTCTGGCTGCCATCTGGCACCTGGCGTCTGGCATCCGACTAGCGTCGCATCCATGGCACGAACTACCCACGAGGCGAAACCCGACGCACGCAACGACACCGTTGAGGTCTACGTCGATGGTGTATGGCTGGCCAGACCCGATGCGAAGATATCGGTGTTCGACTCGGCCTTCCTCGTGGGGGACGGCATATGGGAGGGGATGCGATACCACAACGGTTCCTTCGTCCACCTCGAGCGACACCTCGACCGATTGTTCGCCACCGCAACGAGCGTGCACCTCGACATCGGAAAGACCAGGGATGAACTCGCTGGCCTGCTCCAGGACACCATCGATCGCAACGGCATGGAAACGGATGCACACGTCAGGCTGATGGTCACACGGGGCACGAAAAGGACACCACTCCAGGATCCGCGCCTCGTCGTCGGCGGACCCACCATCGTGATCATCGCCGAACACAAGGCCATCGACCGCACCGCTACGGCCGACGGTATCTCCCTACGGACCTCCTCCGTGCGGCGACCACCGCCGAACAGCCTCGACCAGCGGTGGAACTGCCACTCGAAGATCCATGAGGTCGTGGCGCTGCTCGAAGCGATCGAGGCGGGCGACGACGAGGCGCTGATGTTGGACCCAAACGGCAACGTCGCCACGTGCAACTCGACCAACTTCTTCATCGTTACCGGTGGTGAGGTCTGGACGTCGA
>CAYUJA010000037.1:0-9751 GCA_964444875.1 uncultured Acidimicrobiaceae bacterium
AGAACATCAGCTTCCCAAGCTGAATACGGGGGTTCGATTCCCCTCACCCGCTCCAACTGCCTCAGCTCTCCCAGTGTGACTTGAGATTCTCGAGTTCGCGCTGCATCGAGGTCACTCCACCGTCCCAGTCCTCATCGGACTGCCCTGGGAACCGTGCCAGGGTGAACGTGACGTCACATCCCTCGCCGTTGGGAAGCACGCGGATCGGGAGTGGCGGACCGAACGGCGCTCCCTCGGGAGCCAGATACATGTCGATCACGCCAAGGTCGGTCACCGCATCGATCTTGACTCGGACCGGACCACCCATCCTGGGGACGGTCATAGACCAGGTTCCGTCGCCGACCTCCTCGGCGCTACCACTGAAGAACTCCGTCGCCCATTCGGGGTGTGTCGTCGCGTCGGCCAGGTACTCGGCCATCTCTGTGGGGTCCGCGTCGATGGAAACCGCCACCGTCTGTGTCGTCATCGTTGCCATGATTCCTCCTCGTGTGTTTCGTCAGCCTTCCTGACGAATACCATAGTACCGTAACTCGTCAGCTATACTGACTATTCTATGAACCTCACCCGCCTTCTCCTCGAGCGCTATCGCTGGTTCGACGATGCGCTGCGGTCGCACCTGGAACAAGAGGGGATAACAGGCTTGACCACGGCAGAATCGATGGTGTTCCCCTACCTCGATGCGGAAGGGATACGCCAGGCCGACCTGGCTCGCCGCCTCGGGATCACCCGCCAATCAACCCAGACACTGGTACGGGGCCTCGAGAAGAAGCGACTGATCGAACTCGTCGACGATCCGACCGACGGGCGGTCGAAGCTCGTCATGCTCACCAACGAGGGACGACGCACGATCCCTGTCGCACTCTCCATATTCGAGAAACTCGAGTCCGCGCTCGCAGATCGGATCGGATCAGACGAGGTAACGCACCTCCGCGCCACGCTGACGCGAGAATGGGGTCCCTCACCCACAGAACTGGTCTAGCATCGACGTTCATGGGGGATCTACCAAGCGGCGTTGTCACGTTCCTGTTCACCGACGTACAGGGGAGTACCCGCGCATGGGAGGAGGCCCCCGAACTGATGGCGCAGTCGCTCGCCCAGCACGATGAGGCGATCAACGAAGCGGTCACTGCCCACAACGGGATCCCGGTGAAGGCTCGTGGCGAGGGCGACAGTTGGTTCATCGTGTTCTCGTCCGCGCTCGATGCCGTAGCGGGTGCCGCGGCTATCCAGCGGAACCTCGCCGGCATCGATTGGGCAACATCGCCCGGTCTCGTTGTGCGGGCATCGCTCCACACCGGTTCTGCCGACGTTCGGTTGGGGGACTACTACGGCCCCACTGTCAACCGCGCCGCCCGATTGCGATCCATCGCGCACGGAGGTCAAACCATCCTCTCTGGGGCGACCTACCAACTCGTCCAGGACCAGCTGCCCGAAGGTGTCACGGCGGTCGATATGGGTGAGCACGGCCTCAGGGACCTGACACGACCCGAACGTGTCTACCAGCTCAACATCGACGACCTGCCATCGACATTCCCTCCCTTGCTGTCGCTCAACGCTGTGCCGAACAACCTGCCGATCCAACTGACAGACTTCGTGGGAAGAGAAGCAGAACTCGAAGATGTGAAGAAGCTGCTCCATGACAATCGCCTCGTCACCATCCTCGCCGCGGGGGGATCGGGGAAGACCAGGCTTGCCATCCAGGCCGCAGCCGACCTGACCGGTGCGTTTCCCGACGGAGTGTTCTTCATCGGGCTTGCCGACATCACGGCGGGCGGCGACATCGTGCAGACGATGGCCGAGGCACTCGGTATCGGCCTCTCAGGTGAGACGGATCGCACCGAACAGCTGATGGCCTATCTAGCGGGGAAGCGTCAACTCCTGATCTTCGACAACTTCGAACATCTGCGAGACGAGGCACCCCTCGTGGCACAGATCCTGCAGTCGGCACCCAATGTCAAGGTCCTTGCAACATCACGGGCGAAACTCAACCTGTCCGGTGAAACCGTCTACGGGATTGGAGGACTCGAAACCCGCTGGGCGACGCCAGAAGAAGCCTTCGAGACGAGCGCCGTATGCCTGTTCATGGACGGGGCGCGGCGGACCGACCCGTCGTTCACTCTCGACGCATCGGATCTCGAACCACTGGCAACGATCCTCGAACTCACAGACGGCCTCCCACTGGCCATCTTGCTTGCATCTGCCTGGGTCGACATGCTGAGTGTCACGGAGATAGAGCAGGAAATCTCCAACAGCCTCGACTTCCTCGAGACCGAGATGGGAGACGTCCCTGATCGTCATCGCAGCATCCGTGCGGTGTTCGACTACTCGTGGACGCTGCTGTCGCCGAGCGAACAGGAGACATTCGCCGCGTTGTCCGTGTTCCGTGGGGAATTCACACGCGAGGGTGCAAGCGTGGTGGCCGGTGCGTCGCTACGCGGTATCGCGAACCTGGTCGCCAAGTCTCTGGTCACCGGCGACCCAGCGACAGGGAGGTACCGGGTCCATGCGCTGCTCAGGCAGTACGCCGAGGCGGCCCTTCACGAGGACTCTGAGCGATGCGATGAGGTACAGCGTGCCCACGCCGACTTCTTCTCCTCGGTCACACAGGAGGCTCTCGGCCTCCTCTCGTTGAGCGACCAGCGCACGATGGTGACGATGATCGAGACCGACCTCGACAACATTCGCGCTGCCTGGCGCTACCACCTAGCCAACGGAGACGGGGGCGGCGCCCAAAAGATGATCTCCGCCCTCTACTTCGCCTACGAGCTTCGAGGTTGGTATCTCGCCGCCGTTGCGCTGTACGACGAGGCACTCGAGGCCTTCGCTGACAGCACGGATGAGGCATGTATCGGCGCACGAGAACTCTCGCGGGCCACAAGGGGTTGGTTCACAACGCTGCTCGGGCGGGCGGATCTCGGCGCTGAGGCAGCCTCACGAGCGCTTGAGAACCTGCCCGAGTCCACGAGCCTGACCGACCGTTGGGTCGCTCTCCAGGCATACGCCATAGGTGCCGCATACCTCGGAGACAGCGAATCGATGACGGCCTCGCTCGAGTCTTCCTTCGATGTCTACGACGCACTCGACGACAAGCTCTGGGTCAGTGGAATCAAGAACTGGCGCTCGTTCGCGGCGATCCTCAGCGGAGACCCCGAAACAGCAAAACAGCTGCTCGGAGACGCTCTCGAGGTATACGAGCGCATCGATGATCACTACTTCATGACATGGGCCCTGTGGCTCACCGCCATGTTGGCCAACATGGATGGTCGTCCCCACGACGCTATCGAGACCTATAAGAAGCAGGTGGGCCGCAGCGAGGAGATCGGATATCTCCGGGGACTCGTCGTCGCCTACGAGGGTCTCGGTGACGCGAACGCTGCCGCCAAGCAGTTCGAGGCCGCTGAGACTGCCCTGATCAACAGCGTCCTGGTTGCCGAACAGATGGGGATGACCCGAGACATGCTCAACACCATGACCAAGATCGCCAAGACGCGGTCTGCGATGGGCCGCAACGTCGAAGCGGTCGAACTCCTCGCCAGCATCTGCGCGAACCCGATCAGCGAGCAGCAGGCATGGATCGAGACCCAGCCGATCAGGGCCATCGCTGTAGATGCACTGGCCGACGTCCGATCCCGACTCGATGATGCCGAGTACCAAGCCGCGTATGAACGAGGCCGCACGACTTCGTTCGACGCCACGGTCAACGAACTGCTCGGGCGGACGAATGAAGCAGGCTGAACAACGTCACGTGCGCACCAACAGATAGGGGCCATCATGCCGATCAACTCAATCGACGACCTACGCGAGCACCTCGCGATCGCAGCGAAAGTTGAACTCTCGACGATTCCACCGTACCTCTTTGCGATGTACTCGATCAAGGACCCCGACAGCGACGCTGCGAAGTTGATCACCAGTGTCGTCGTCGAAGAGATGCTCCACGTGACGCTTGTCACCAACCTCCTCCTCGCTGTTGGAGGCGAACCGAACTTCGATGCTGACGTGATACCGACGTACCCATCCCTTCTCCCCCATCACACGCCCGACCTCCTCGTCACACTCGAACGGTGCACGCCTGATCTGGTCAGAGATACCTTCATGGTCATCGAGAGCCCGGCTGCACCGGGTGCTCCCCCTGAAGACGACATCTTCGAAACGCTCGGACAGTTCTATGCGGCGCTCATCAACGCCCTCGAGCGCCTCGACGCCGGTGGTGACCTGTTTCGCAACCATCAGGCGAACAGGCAACTCTCCGACCCCTCGTACTACTCGCCAGTCAAGTTCGACGCTGAGGACAGTGGCGGGCTCATGCTCATCGACGACAGGGCCAGTGCCGACAGGGCGCTCGAGATCATCGTCGACCAGGGCGAGGGACTGAGCGACCAGATGTGGGCCGACCCGGGCCATCAGGAACTCACGCACTTCTACAAGTTCGAGCAGATCGCAAGCGGCGTCACACCGATCGGAGACGTCTGGCCGGTGATGGCCAACCCGAAGACCAACGACTTTCCGGCAGCGGTACGGCCCGTATCTGACCTGTTCAATGCTCTGTACGGGCTGATGTTCGTGACGATGGGCGACCTCTTCAGCGGCGACGGCAACCAGCAACACACCGTCGGCACGCTGTACACCCTCATGAGCCGTTGCCTGGCACCGATCGCCAGGTACCTCGTTCAACTACCGATCGGCGAGGCAGTCAATGCAGCACCGACCTTCGAGACGTACCGCTTCAACGGTGACCCGTGGCAGGAAACTTCGGCACTCGCTCGATCGGTCGCCGGAACGCACCCCGACCTCACGGCGACGTGCGACCTCGTAACCGGGCTTCATGCGGGATAGTGAAGGGCCGAGTCGGTTAGTGGTGCGACCCTCGACGCAGACGACACCGCGACAGCCGACCGTCAAAGCGGCCTCGGCGATGCGCTAGCGTGTGCCGACATTGCAGCTAGGGAAGGAGCACGCGATGTCTCGATACATGATGGTGTACAAAGGGGACGCCACCGACATGGCGGATATGACACCAGACCAGATGGAGGAAGTCAGGCAGAAGTGGGAAGACTGGATGGAAGGTGTCGGGGCGGCACTCACGGACATCGGGGCGCCGTTTGGTCCCAACTCTTCGGTGGTCGACGATGGAAGTGCCGCAGCGGCCGTGTCGCTCAACGGATACTCGATCGTCGAAGCAGCAGACATGTCCGCAGCATCGGCACTCGCGGACGGCCATCCGTTCCTGAGCGACGGCTCGGGTAACTTCGCCATCGACATATACGAACTCATGCCGGTTCCGGTCGGGTAACTGGTGTGCGCATCGGGTAGTGGAGTGATCCGGTACACCGCCAGCACATCCCTATCGCTCGCAATGGCTGACAACAAGAACCCTGGTACCGCAAGTTGGTGCCCGTCGGAAGAACTTCCTACGGGCGGCCGTATCAGGGACTACGGTATCAAAGCACTACGTCACGGGGGAACACCATGGTACGAAAGAACGTAAAACGGCGCGGTCTCTGGCTCATCGCAGGACTCGTCATGACAACGATGATCATCGTTGGAACCGTTGCGGTGGGAATCGCATCGACACCCGCAAGTTCGGACATCATTCTCGTACTTGACGAAGATGCTGCCGAATTCCAATACGGAGACATCGTTCAAACGATCTCCGTCGGCGAGGCGGGGTGTGATGTCACAGCCGACTCGAGCGACGGCCCCATCATGCTCCTCGATGGAGCGATCTACACCAAGGATGGCTCCTGGGTCTCCGACGAAGCCGTGGGTCTTCACAAGCATTCCACCCACCGTGCCATTGGCGTCAACAGTGAGGGTGATGGGAGTTGCGGCCTCATCGAATCCTTCACATCTGACAGCATCGAAGAGTCCCCATCTGATACCACCGAAACGGACACGACGGACACCAGCGAGGCGCTCACTTTGCGTCTCGGCTCGGCGCCGGGAGAACAGATGATCGAATCTGTCGACTTCGATTTCGAGTCGAAGTTGAACACCCGTGTTCGCGTCGACTTTCTCGTCGGTGACAGCGTTGTGTTCACGGAGTACTACGACCTTCCAGACGACGCCATCGAGACCACCGGCGGGTCACGACTCTCTTCGCGTGTCGAGGCTCCCCAGGATCCTGGCAACGTCGGAACACTGTTCGATGGCATTCGCATCTCGGCGGATACCCGCAAGCTCGCCCTCAGCGGTGGTGCATCGTGGGATGATCCCGGGGCGTATCGCACCGTGTTCCACCTGACTGAAGGGATACCTGAGGTTTCGATCGATGCAACCACCAACGGCACCGACGGTGACGGCATCCTCGTTGGAGAACCGATAACTTGGGACTACCTCGTGACCAACACGGGCGACGTCGCCCTCATCGATATCGACGTCACGGATGTCCCACTCGGAACCATCGCGTGCGACTCAACCGCACTCGCCGTAGGTGCATCGACGAACTGTTCACTGTCGGGATTCGCCGAGGCCGGCCAATTCGACAACACAGGAACGGTGACCGCAACATCGCCCCTCGGCGTACCGGTTGAAGCGAGCGATTCGTCGAGTTACGTCGGACTTCTCGGCTGCGGAGACAGCGATTCCAATGGCGGACCTGGCTTCGAAGATGACCCGCTCGGGTTCTTCTTGAACGGCCCGACTAAGGACGAAGCTGAGTGTGGAGCGGCTGTCAATATCACGACATCGAACACGACAGACTCAGGTGGCGAGCAATCAGTGAACATCGCTCCGCCGGCCGGATTCATGTGGAACGGTGTCACCGGCCTCGTCACCATCGAGTGGGACATCGAAGTCCCAACGAACGACGGGGTCGCCCGAACCGTGCAGCAGTTGATTGCGGGCGACCCGTTGTCCGAGATCGTGGTCCCGTGGTGCGAGCAAGCAGTCGGTATAGCCATGTCGGGTAGCGGGTCGTTCTACGAACTCGATCCCGTCACCACGTACCCCACCGCGACCGGATCAGGGGATACCTGCCTCGTGAAACAGACCACCTCAACCGTCGAAGTTGGCGGAGACGTGTTCACACAGACGACCGAGGTGTTCTACATCTGGGCTGACCCACGGCTGGTTAGGAAATAGGTCCCACGAGTAGCTACTCCATATCGAGCGAGATGCCGGGAACACTCCGCACCCCAAGTGTGCGGAGTGTTCTCCTTGCCTCCTGCGTTGACGCATCGTCCGCCTGGTCTGGCGCCACACGATCGAGGGTGAGCACAGACAAACTGCGTTCGAACGAGTCGCCTCGCTCGCTCGCCGTCGCAATGGCTTCCTTGAGTGCGACAACCGCTTCACCGGTTCGCCCTGCCGAGGCGAGGATGGATCCACGAATTCTCGAAAAGAGGAGTTCGTAGTACTCGGCATGTTCAGGGGGAGCTACGGACGTGGCATCGGAGAGGATCTTCAGACCCGTTTCTGGAGAGCCCGCTCTGCACTCCGCATCCGCGAGATAGATCTCAGCTTCGAGAATCGAACCGCCCAATCCGAGACCCTCGAGGGCGGTGATCGAACTCTTGAGAGCACGCTCTGACTCGTCGAGTCGCCCCTCGATGCCATACATTCTGCCGATCAGAATATCGACGAAACCGACACCCTCTCGGTGCGCGGATGCTCGGTAGGTCCTTCTCGCCGCTCGCAGTGGCTCCTCCGCCTCGCTGTATCGGCCCTGATTGACGAGAACCTCACCGATATTGGCCGCCGCGACGGCAGCGTCGATCATGTTGCCTACTTGCTCGGAAGCCTCTCGACCACGTTCGTAGTACTCAAGAGCCTCTGCCCAATCACCCCTCCAGAAAGAGAAAGCGCCAAGATTGGTATACACGCCGGCCGCCTCCGAGAGGTCACCGGAGTCCTGGAACACCTGCAAGGACTTCACAGAGTTGACCGCGAGATCCAACTCTCCGAGCATTACGTACGCGTAATCCATCACCATCCATGCCCGCGCCATGGCGTCGTCGTCGCCTGCCACTTCAGCGGCATCGACAGCCGCGAAAGCCGCGTCGATGGCCAACTGGGGTTTCTCTTGAGCCTGCCTGATCAGTGCCGTGACACCGAGTGCCTGTGCGATCACCTGCTGGGCGCCGGGTGTGGCGACCTCTTCACAGAGGTGACGGGCACGGGTCGCCTCGCTCAGGGCAGCCGAGTAGGCCCCGGAACGCTCCTTGGCCCTGGCGCATTTGAGCATGACCTCAGCCCTGACAACTGGATGGTTTCCCGTGAGCCTGGTCGCGTGACGGTATGCGTCCAGCGATGCAGCGAACTTACCGGACCGCTCTCGAACATCGCCTAACTTCACCCACACGGCCATGCGGTCGGTGTCAGCGACAGAATCGAGATACCGGGCAGCATCGATCGCCCGCTCGAACTCGGTCTCGGCCTCGAGGTTCGCGTAGACTTGTTTGTTCCGGTCCCCGGCCCGGCGCGAGTACTCCCATGACAACTCACGATCTCCGCCAAGGGAGAAATGCAGCGACAGAACATCAAGGATCGCATCGTCGTCCTGTGACCACTCGAGGATCAGCCTGCCTGCTCGGATGTGGAGATCTCGTCGCCGCCTGAAGGGGAGACCTTCATATGCGACATCACGAACGAGGGCGTGATTGAAGCGCAGGCGGTCCGGTCCGTCCTGTTCGAGGAATCCGTCGAGTGTCTGGCGTACGGAATCCGTGAGATCAACACCCTGGGTTGCCAGCAGCGTGCGTGCGATCGACGTACGGAAACTTCGACCGAGAACCGACACGTACCGCAACGCCCGCCGCGCTGACGGATCGAGAGCGTCGATCTGGCTCCCGATCACGCCATCGAGCGAGGTTGGCAGGGTCGCAATATCCCCCGTCTCGCTGATGATCCTCAAGAGTTCCTGGACGAACAGTGGATTGCCGCCGGAGCGTTCGACAACGACGGCCACGTCGCCAGAGCGCAGCGGCGATGCTTCCGTTGCGCTGTACACGATCTCTTTGACGGCCGTGTCGCGAAGCGGTGCGAGCGCGATGGCAGTTCCCCCCTGGTCCGACGGTGGCTCTCGACCCGTAGAGATCACGAGCCACGACCGTGCTTCGGCCTCTCTGGAAAGCCGATCGAGGAGTGCGATGCTTGCCGGGTCCGCCCAATGGAGATCTTCAGCCACGACCACGAGCGGTTCGTCTGTCCACGCGTCGAGGAGTTCAACGACCGTATCAGCGACGCGAGCCTGCCTGAACTGGGGATCGATCCTGGCCGTTTCTGATGTCTCCGGCACATCGATCTGCGCCACGTCCCCGATGAGAGGGGCGAACGGGAGGAAGGACGGTGCGAACCCCTTCAACGAGGCCAGCAGTGCGTCACTCATCGACTCGTTCGTTCCTCGTTCAACGGACAGGAGCCTGCGCACCTCATCGCGGAACGGTCGGTAGGGACTCGCCGCACCGTACGGCTCAGCGCGAACCTCGATCACATATACGTCGGTCCCGACCCGGCCAAGGGCCTCGTCGATGAGTCTCGTCTTCCCGATGCCTGTCGGCCCTGTTACCGAGACCGTCCCACCCTGTCCACGTTTGATGTCTTCGAGACACGACAAGACGATGGCCAACTCATCGTCCCTGCCTGTGAAGGGAAGCCTCCCGGATGTGTCGGCTGACCGGGTGCCGACTTCGGCCCCGACAGCGCTAGCCGCGACCGGCTTGTCCTTTCCCTTCACCAACATCGGTCCGAGCGCCGTGCTCTCGAACACGGTGTGGGACTCGCCAACAAGACCAGGGGTCGCATATATCGCCCC